>CANRHF010000001.1 GCA_947630345.1 uncultured Oscillospiraceae bacterium
TTCCCGCGGCAGAACCGGCACCAGGGACCAGCCTTAAACTCGCCCATACCGGAGTAGGCTTTCAGCGCGATAGGCTTAATCTGTTCACCCCATGCCAGCAGCTCATCAACCGTCAGGCTTTCCTCGCTCACATTCTCGGTAATTCTGGGCTGGACGATAGCCATTGACACCCGCTTGACAGAGAACATAGGCCCATACCGTTTCAAAGCACCCAGCGCATACAAGCGCATCTGGGAGTTGTTTTCTGCGGATACCTCCACGCCTTTGCCATGCTTATAGTCCGTGATGTGGAGCATATCGCCGCCGATCATCACGCTGTCGCAGGTCCCAAACCCATCCGGGACGTAATCGGAGAAGTCAACCCGGACCTCCTGGACCGCGTAGGGCTTTCCGGGAAACGACATCGCCTTTTCCCAAAGATACTGGGCGTAAAACTCTGCCGTTTTCAGCATTTCATCGTCATAGCTGGGATCGCTCTGGAGTTTCTTGATCCGACTGTTTTTCGCCCGCTTGGAAATTGTGTTAAAAACGTACTGAGCGGAGATTTCACAAATGGAATGCGCCAGCCGGCCTTCCTCCGCATATGTACTGGTATCCTCCGGGAAATTTTCCTCGAATCGGGGAGCCGCCGTACAGTTGAGCCAGCGCGACGATGCCGAAGCGGAACACGTTGCGTGTTCGGTTGGGGTAGCCATATTTGCACCCCCCCCTTACAGCGCCGCGCCTAGGGCCCTCAAATCAGCGGCCAACGCCGAATACTGGGACTGCGGAATCTGGGTGATCGTGAGAACGCCGTACTTCTGGATCGTCGCCATGACCTGCTGCATCTTGCCCTGGTCGATCAAAGCGGCACCGGCACGGGAGAGATCGTCCAGCGTGATAGCCGCGGCCTGTGTAGCCTGCTGCACCGGTGCCTGAGGCTGTACGACGGGAGCGGTCTGCCGCTGCGGAGCCGGGGTCACGGGCTGGGGCTGCGCAACAGGAGCAGTCTGCTGGGGCTGGGACTGGGGAACCGCAGAAACACCCGCCTGCGCGTCCTGTGTGGGCTGTACGGGGGCCGGAGCCGTGGGCGCGGGTGTAACATCCTGCGGAGCCTGAACGGGCTGGACGGCGTTCTGAGCGGACATAGCGGGCTGTTCCTGGACCGCCACGCCAGCACGGACCGCGTCGGCCAGATTGTTGATCGCCTCGGCAAGCGCCGGGGCCTCGATGGTGACTTCGATTTCTAACATAGTGATTGCCTCCTTGTATGTTATTTTTTGGGGTTACTGGTCTGCTGTTCCCGTTGACGTTTCCAGTCCTCAAAATCGCGGACGTGCCTCGGATCATCGTAGAAACGCTTGACAGCTGAAAGGAACGTCCTGGACAGCTTTTGAACTTCCACGGCGGGAATCTCGGTAAGGTTAATTCGCGCTGACGGCATCATGCACCGTTCCCTCAATCTCTTTCTCGATTTCGGACAGGGCACCGATAATCCTGTCCTTAGTCCGCTGCTTGGCCTCCTCGCTCTCAAACTGCTTTCCGCCGTTAAGTACAGTTGATAGATACGCCGCGGAATAACCGGACCTTTCAGCCAGTGCCAGATTGGTAATTCGGAGTCTGTGCATCCGACCGACAACATCCACCGTCCAATCCTCGTTATAGGCCGCGCCCATAAAATACCTCCCTTCTTTTGTTAAAATTTTTTGACTAAAACAGTTGAATAATTTTAACTTTAGCGGTATAATATGGGTAGCCATGTCCCCACTACCCCTTCATGGACCACCCCCACCTATTGCCGTAGGCAGGGATTCCGTTCCGCTGGTCAAATCTATTTAACTGTCTAAGCATAGTGTAGCAAAATAAATTTGACTTGTCAAGGGGTTTGGCAAAAAAATTTTGACTGTGAGGTGAAAAAATTGTCTTTCTTCTCTCGCTATGCTCAAATCTGCGAAAGAAATGGGATTGAGCCCTGCTCTCGGCGGGCGGCCGAGATGTTCCACGTCACGCGAGCAGCGATATCATCCTGGGGCAAGAAAAACTCTGCCCCAAAGGGTGAAACCGTCGCTATCATCGCTGATGCTCTTGGTGTATCCGCTGACTATCTGCTGGGACGCACAGACGATCCCACAGATTACTCAAATCCTGACCTGATCGCAGAAGTAGCCGGCCCGGTACTGGACTACTTCGACGGAAACGTAAAAAAAGCAGTGGCTTTCCGCGAAGCGGTAGACACGGACGTGCAGAATGAGCAGATCCCGAAAATTCTACGGATGTATAGCCAGCTTGACGATGTGGACCAGGCAAAAGTTGAGGGCGTCATCCAGGGATTGCTCCTGAATGACAAATACAAAAAGGGCCAAAATCTCGCATAATCCGCAGAGAGAAAAATATCATCTATGTTGATTTCAAAGCGGCGCCGATTATGCTGTGTAGCAACCACCCGCGAAACGATACTGGGAGGTAAGTCACATTGAAGACAGAATCGCAAAGAAAACTGGCCGTAGTCTACGCCCGGTACTCCTCGCACAGCCAAGGCGAGCAATCCATTGAAGGCCAAATTGCTGCGGCTAGAAAATACGCGGACGCCAAAGGCTATACTATTGTCCATGAATACATTGATCGGGCCATATCTGGCCGCACAGATAATCGGGACGCATTTCAGCAGATGCTATCTGACTGCGCAAAAAAGCAATTTTCCGTTATCATCGTCTGGAAAGTGGACCGTTTTGGGCGAAACCGCGAGGAAATTACATTTAACAAATATCGGGCAAAAAAGCACGACGTGAGGGTGGAATACGTTGCGGAAAACCTGCCAGATTCCCCAGAGGGCGTTATTCTGGAAAGCGTGCTGGAGGGCATGGCGGAATACTACAGTCTGCAACTTGCCCAAAATGTCCGCCGTGGAATGCTGGAGAGTGCGAAAAAGCACCGCGCCACCGGTAAAATGCCTTTAGGCTATCAGAAGGCAAAGGATGGCACATATGAGGTAGATCCAGACACAGCCCCCATCGTCCAGCTCATTTTTGAGAAATACGCATCCGGCTCGACAATGGCGGAAATCATAAAGTACCTGAATGAACAGGGGTATAGAACGACAAAAGGCAAGCCATTCACAAAGAACAGCTTGCCTCGGATACTTAGCAGCGAAAAGTATATTGGAGTCTATACATACGATCAAATTCGGGATGAGAATGCCATTCCACCACTAATTGATAAAGAGACGTTCGCCACTGTCCAAGAGCTACTAAAAACTAATCGGCGAATGCCGTCGCATAGATGGAGTTATACTGATTTCATTCTAACCGGGAAACTCTTTTGCGGGCATTGTGGTAGCCCTATGTTTGGAGAAAGCGGCACAGGGAAGATGGGGGTGAAATATAACTACTACACCTGTCAGCAGCACCGCAAGAAACCTACTGCTTGTCGGAAAAAATCTGTCCGGTATGACCTGATAGAACCCCTTGTCTTGAACGAGATACGAAGCATTTTGTGCAATGATGATCTCTTGGAATTTATTGCGGAAAACACCTGGCAATATTACCTCGCCCAGGATACAGAGCAAGAGCAAATTAGAGCTATGCAAAAACAGCTCTCAGACATTGACACAGGCATTTCTAACCTTGTCCGATCCATAGAGGCAGGATTATTCAACTCAGCGATAAAAGCCCGTATGGATGAGCTGGAGGCGCAGAAAATGGCAATAACAAAAGCCCTCGCAGACAAAGAGCTGGAGCGGGGCTTTAAGCTGACAAAGGATCATATTCTCTATTTTCTGGGCCGCATGAAAGATATGGACATTCGGGACCGGGAATGCCAGCGCCGCTTGGTGGAAACATTCGTGAATGCTATTTTCGTTTATGACGATCACCTGACCCTGACATTCAACTACGGCGGGGACAGCCGGACCATAACTCTGTCAGAAATCACGGATGCAGTGGCCGGCGCAGGGTTCGTTTGTCGTGCGCAATGCTTCACCAATGGGGAGCCAAGCGAACTCAGCCGTTATTTATTTACTAGAACGGTACTTCGTCTTGGTTCTTCCGCTGTAAATTACAAGTAGCTTCGTTGGAGTTACCTCCAATGGAGCTACTTTTTTATAACGTAAAACGTGATTTTCTAACATTTTGCTGCGGAATCTGTGAGAATATTGTAGTATTATCACAGAAGGAGCGGCGTGTAATATGATTAAGATTTTGCTGTCCAGAAAGCTTGGCGAGCTCAGGTGGACGCAGGCCGACCTCGCACGCAAGACCGGCATAAGGCCAACAACCATCAATGAGATGTACCATGAAATAACAGAGCGCATCAACCTTGAGCATCTCGATCTAATTTGTGAAGCATTGGACTGTGACCTTGACGAGATCATTATTCGCATCCCAAATAGATCGCCAAAAATCGAAGATTCGCGCAAACGCAAGAAGGTACATAGCAGCCGGTCTTGTTAAACCAACGAAAAAGCACAGGATCTACCCCCTGTGCTTTTTCCATGCAAGTATAATAACTACACCGTCCAATAACCAAGATATATGTCAATATTATCAATTGACATACGCCGAAAGTCGTATTATCATAAAGAGGGGTGATAATATGCTTTTCGGAGAGTACATCCGCTCTAAGGGGTTTACAGCTAAGAGACTTGCGGAAGAGGCCGGTATCAGCGTTAGGACCGTGGAGGCATACGCCAACAACAGACGGCCCGTGAAAAAATGCAGTGCCGATTTGTTTTTGACGATTGCAAAAATCTTAGATGTAGACCCATACAAGCTAATTGAGATACTCGATTGACCGTCTTATGGCGGTCAAAATTTTTTGAAAAAATTTCGGAAAACCTATTGACAAACTACGACAAAAGTCGTATTATAGGACCATAAAGAACAGGGAGGTAAACGTCAATGAAATTCTGGAAAGCTAAAATCGACGAAGAGAACAAATACGATTACGAGGTTGAAGACATCGCCCCCAACGTGTGGATTACTGAAACCCCATATTCAATCCAACAGAATGTGTTCATTCAGGACTTTGGCGACAATGTTTCCTTCTCTTGGGTGGGCAGTAACATTGTGCAGGATGAAAACGGCCATTATAAGATCAGCGGCCTTTACGGTGGGTATGGTGCAAAGCCGGTGAAGTGCTGGATGAAAGTCCCGTTTCCGCATGAGGATTTTACGGGCTGGCACAGCGAATACGTTGTAGATGTTGATTTCCCGCGCAAGAAAAATCACCAATATCTTGTTTGTGTTGAAGTCCAGGAATATGAGCGCACAACTTATGAATTACGAATTACCAAGTATTCCCCTTCAAAGAACAGTGAATGGTTGGGATATGATATTCATAACAGGGCAAGAAACGTAATTGCTTGGCGGGAGCTTCCAAGACCGACAAGGAAAATTTTTCGGTAAATATTAATTACGAGGGCACATAAAAAGCCCACAGGCCGGGAGGGAAAGAAAATGACACTTGCAGAAAAACAGTGGCTTGAAATTGCGAGGCGCTACATATACGGGACGGCAAAGGAACGAGAGGTTATTCTCTCCTGCTTCTCCGATGAAGAAAAACCGATATTTCTTCGCGGCGTTGGTGCCATTCACCTTTTTGATGACCAGGGTTTTTACAATTCTGTGCGTGACAGCCTCAAAGACAGGCTTATGAAAGAGCTGTACGCATAACCCGCCTGACGATGGCCCGCCGGTCCGGGCCGAAACGACGGAAACGGCGTCGCGGGAGACCGCAGAAAGGAGCGAACCATGAACACTCAAAACATTGTCATCAATATAGCCGGGAGCGGAATTCACGGTGTCAAAGACGGGGCCTATTCCGTTGAATGGATTAAGGACAAAAAATGTTTAGGGATGTGCAAAGAAGTTTTGCGCGGGGCATGTCCTTTTGGGGCAAAATACGTTTACCGTCTTTTCCAGAACGGGTACGGATATATTGTCAAAAGGAAGAACAGATATATTCCGGAGCAGGAACAAAGCTGGGAAGATGTGGCATGTATCACCGCCCCATAGCCGGGGCGGTTATTTCATCCCGTCCATCATCTGCTGAAAAGGTGGGCTTTGCGATATGTGCATAGTCGCTCGTTTTTCGGCCGACAAACAAAAAAAGCGCCCCCTCCCAGGGTGGACCTGGAAGGGGGCTTGCTGTTACTCGCCGTCGGAGCTCTTGGCGGACTGGATGCCGAAGTAGAAGGCGATAATCACCGCGTAGATCGTCATGAAATCCTGGTTGACCTTGCCGCTGACGGTGAGGATCGCGAAAACGATGGTCAGAATCAGGGTGACGATGCTCTTAACGCTGACCAGGGCGGCCAGGCGCTTGAGGAGGTTGTCGATCATGCTCTCACCTCCTTACGCCTCGGTGAGGTCAGCAGCATGGACGGCGGCGGTGACGGCTCCGTTGATGCCGATGACCACCCGGTCGTCGTCCACCTGGATCACCCCAAAGGTGGTGCTGTAGACCCAGGAGGCAAGACTGCCGCCGGTGTAGGTCTTGGCGCCCTTGGCGACCCGGACCTTGTCGCCCTTGCGCCAGGTCTTGGAGCTGGCGGCGGCGCCGGGAATGCGGATCTGCTGGCCGACGTGGATCAGGTTGGGGTTGCTGAGCCCGTTGTACTGGGCCAGGACCTGATAAGTAGTGCCGTACTTGGCGGCGATGCCGGAGAGGGTGTCTCCCAGTTTGACGGTGTAGACCGTCTCCTCCTGGGGCTCCGCCGGGGCCGCCGGGGCCGCCGGCATATCCTCCGGCTCGAAGTTGGGGTAGCCATAGCCGGTGATGTAGGGATCGTTCCGGCGGTACTTGCACCGAGAGACCTGGTTGTCTTTGTTTCCCTCGATGGTAGTCACATAGGTACCGTCGTAGTCCTCCACGATGCCGGTATGGTCGTACTCCCCAAAAAAGATCTGCGCCCCCACTTTGGGATCCTTGCCGTAGTGGCCGGCGCTCTGGTAATACTTGGCGGAGTAGACGCACCCGGCGCCCAGCGGCCCGGACTGGTACTGCATGGCCTGGGCAACTTTGGCGTCGTGATCGCAGAGCTGGTAAAAGTTCCAGTCTACGAATACGTCACACCAGGCGTAGCCATTTTTATTGCCGTTGTAGTACCCGGCGGCGTAGAGGTCCCGCCCGTACTTGGTATAGTTGGCGCTGCCGCTGTTGGCGGTCTTGCTGTCCAGGTTGGCGTTGCTGGCTTTCTCCCGGTATCCGATCTCGGCCCGGGCGATGGCCAATAGGTTACTTGCGGTATGTTTCATGTTTTATTACTCCTTTCGGTTTGTACTTTTGTTTGTTTTACGCCGTTATTACTGTTTATTTTCTTCGCGCCACTTGCGCTCCTGGTTGCGCTCCTTGGCGGACTTGATCCAGCCCATGACCCCGCATTCCCCGCCGCAGACGCCGAAGACGCTGACGATCAGCGTGTCCGGCGTGGTGCCGCAGCGAATGTGGATGGCGATCATCACCGCTGTGAAGACCAGCAGGAACACCGCCAGGCAGACCAGGATCCGGTCCATCATGCCGGCGGAGCGCCACCAGCGGCGAAATTTTCCGTGCCGCCTGGCCATATCAAAGCTCCTCATGGGCGGCCTGGTTTAAGTACTTTTCCATTTTGTTAAGAGCATCCGTCACGGGGCCGTCGCAGCCCTGCTCCTTAAGCCCTTTGAGGCAGGCCATGACCCCGTAGCAGACCAGGGCCTGTTCCTTGCGGGAGGAGGCAATATCTTTGCGGATGGCGGCGATCTCCTTGTCCTGTTCTCGCTGGCGGATGACAAATTGAAAGCAGCAGAATAGCAATCCGATGATCGCCCCCAGAGCGGAGAGAATTGCCGAGAGCCTTACAATGGCATCCAAAAATGCGTTAATATCCATGGCGGCCCTCCCTAATGCTCGAAAGCAATAATGCGATGCTGAAACAGGCCAGTATCGATGGATGTCGCATAGGTGATGTCGGTAATCGACCAGGTGAATGTCCCGCCATCCTGCGTAATGGTACCGGTATCCGCATATGGCTGGCCAGCATGTGGCATACCTGCTACGATCATCGAGACGATGTCGGTATATCCTGTTCCTGGTTTCAAAGCCACGACCAGATCCACATTCGACCGGGTGCAGGTGACAGTAATTGTACAGCTAATGATAGCGCTAGATCCATTCCTCTGGTAGGTAATGTAGCACGATACATAGTCAGGATCTAGCTTTACGGTCGCCTTTCCGCCCTGCAGGACTGCGTTATGGATCATACGGTACCACCTCTAATATGATTACTTTCATGCTTTTGCCTCCTTTGATCTTGATGGTTTGTTTAAAACGGAAGGACGGCTACATACACCGTCAGGGCAGCTGTGGGCACCGTTTCGGCGGTGAAGGTCAGGCTGTTGTCCCCCTGGGCAGTGGCCTGGATCCCCGCCGCCTGATACGCCGCCCGGCTGGCCAGGGCCGGCGTCGGGATAATAAGCTGGTCGGTCTCCGTGGCGGATACGCCGGTGACCGTGACGGTCTGGGTCTTGCCAATCCATCCCTCCACGGTCAGGGTGACGGTGCGATAGCCGGGGGACGACGTCAAAATCGGTAGTGTTTTCCATACGCTCCAACTTCCCGCGGTCTTGCTGCGAACTTTGCATTGCGGTGTTGCTGTATCATTGCCAAACGCCATTTGAAAACCATAGCCATTTCCCGCATCGATATTTAATAATATAAAAGAATGAAAAGGTTTATTTTCCGGTAAATCGGCTGTATATGGTATAAAAAAGAAACCGCTATGTAAAGTATTATAGTTTTGGGTGCTTTCAACATTTATTGCAGTCGCGTTTGTAGCTGTGTCGGCCGTCAGGGCGTGATTTGCTTGCGTCGCTGTTGCAGCGTTTCCACCAAACCAACTTTTGGCTGCGTCTCGATTTAAAGTGAGAGGAACGCCTTCTACCTGATATCCATCAGGGATGACGGACATAATTCGGAGATTGCCATCAAAGGCATCGAACTCCCAAAAATTTGGAAGGACTTCCGGCGGGAAAATATCGAAATTTCCACCTTCATTATTTGTAAAAAGAGAAATACCTCTTCCTACGTTTAAAAAATTTGATAAAACACCGCCGGTAAGTGGCAGAGCTCCAATGGCTTCAGGGGTAATCTGAACAGCCCCAGTGCCGCCGTTGACACTGGTGACGCCGGAACGTTCATCAATTTCTTCTTTCGTATAGGTCCCGATGCTTTCTGGAGTAATCCCTTTAAGCAGCTCCGGGTGCGCCTCCGGGTCGGCGTTGTGACGGGCCATTGCCATATCCAGATCCTTTAGCTTCGCAGTGCCAGCAGGGTCTACAACGATATCGATGTGTAGTTTGTTGTCCAGCGCAATGACGCAATACATCTCCAGTTCCCATCCAGGGGCGTCCTCCTCCGATGGGACGTTGATGCCAACATCATCCTGCATAACCACAAATGACTGCTCTTGATAACCGCCCGGTACGGCGAGCTCATCCAAAGCAGCCATGACCAGCACCTGGTGCAGTTGATAAGATTCCCCCAGCCCAGAATTCGATAGCTGGATACGAATGCGCTTGTAGGTATCTGCATCCTCCAAAGATACGAGCCGGCCTTTCTGCTTTTGGTCTTGGAGCTCTGTTATCTTTTCGAGTTCAGATACATCTGTCATCCCACTGCCAGTACAAACACTGGTAACCGTCATTTTACGGCCGATCAGTTGCTCATTCAGCATATCGACGCCCGAAAGTGTAACGATTGAATTTTCAAATCTTCCCATTATTTAACCCCCCTTTTGTCTGCACGCGTACTGTTACAGTCTCCATAGTCCAGAAAAACCTTACTCCAACATGGTCAAGAGCCGTTCCATGGATACCCAGCCATTTCGGTTTTGGGACATAGACGGTATAGGTTTCACATTCGCCAATATAGGTAACACCGGCATGGATATGGGTCTCTGTTTCGGCATGAGCATAATATCGGATGCCGTCCAAGTGAGACCGCAAGTTTTTGTAATAGTTCAGTCGTGCAAGCAGTCTCACCCTCTTCTTCGCAGTTATAGCCTCGTTGGTAGTGTCAATCGTCAGTCGGAAATGATATGGCTTGCCGTCATAATCAAACCATTCTTGCACCGTGGAATCGGGATAAACAGAGGAAATAGCCCTTTGCACTGCTGCCTTCGTCCCGAGAATCCTATGGACATACCAGCTTTCTTCGAGCGTTCGCCGCTTTTGAGCGAGATTGTAATCCGGGTCCCACCAGTCCACCTTGAAATCATAGGCCAGAATATCCAGCAGCTCTTCCGGTAAGGAGCTGATGCGGGAATAAATCAAAAGCGCCCGGATCTCTTCCGGACGCTCAGCCAGTATTCTCGCTACCGCTGCTGCAAGTGCAGCCATATTGTCATCTGCTGCAAGTACAGCGGGTAATGTTGCTAGGAGATTTGGCACTGTGATGGCATGATTATCACTCATCTTCATACCCCCCTACTATGATCGTCTTCGTGCCAAGTTTGGCAACCTGGGGGATTGTTTGAGATATCTCGTAGACCTTTTCAGGGTCCAGTTTTCCATCCTGCAATGCCATAAAGATTGGCTTTCTCAATTCTATACGCTTTACCCCAGTTTTCATGATCCGACCGTAAAGCTCCGATGGATTGATGTCCCGGCCAAGCCTGCCAGACTGCCATGCAATATAACCGTTGACGGCATCTTCTACGGCCTCGTGGATGGCAGTAGAACTGATAGTCGTATTATTGGGCACGTAATAGGTAAAGTCGATATCATATGTCACAACACCAGGGTCAGCCATCTGCACATGATCGGTAAAAGGCCGTACCTCATCACCATTACAAGCGGCAAAGACAGCCTTTTTCAGCTCCTCGCCGGCAATCGTGCCATCTTTGGTCAGGACATAGATATATACCTCTCCCGGTATAGGCGAATTGGGAACAACGTCCAAAATCTCCGTGGACACCCGTTTGGCCCAATAGATATAGCTGCCAACTGCACCTGCCGTACTGTGTGCGTCCATGCTTGCGCGCATCAACTCGTAGAATTCTTCATCAGTAGCGGCATCGGAGCCACCGTCACTTTCCGTGATATTTTCGCAGGACAGATAGTAGTCGAATACATCTACAATCGTATTGATTTGTCCGGCAGTATATCCGTTCCCTGCAAGGCCAGGGGTCTGGCAGTAGACTGTGAGATCAATGTAGGTCATCCCAGCAGGAATATAAGCATCTTCTCTGGTTTCCCACACAAGCGCCCTGCTGGCATCCGTGACGCGTGTTCCAGCCGGCACAAGGATTGCAGATTCTTGCGCTTCCGAAATAACGAATCGAACCGTACAGGCAGCACTTGTAGCCGTGGGCCGCTCCATCACATAAAAAAGCTCCCCAAGAGCATCCAGGTTTGCGCCCTCTGCTCTGCTGGGAATATTTTGATTGCCGGTATAGTTGTTGTCAATGCGTTCCAGCAGGATGGTATATGCTACCCATGCGATAAATAATCGTTCTGGGCTTCCGGGATGTACGCTGACGCCGGTAATCTTTTCATATGCGGAGATCAGTTTTGCCTCTAACTGCTCTGTATCGGTGCTGACAAATTGGTAATCCGGATTCCTACTGCTCAACGATTTCCACCTCCACCGTAACATTTAATACACCTGGGGCTGTTGGGTCCTCCTGAAATGTGATGTTGACAACTTGCGCTCTTGGCTCAAATCGTTCGATCGCTTCTCTCACATCGACGTAGAGCATTGTTTTAGCAACAGGAATGGGCTTATCCACGAATCTATGATCAGTACCGAAACTGCGATACAGTGGAACCGTTCCCTGCTTTGTAGCCAAAATAATAGCAATATTTTGGAGCACCGAAACGACGGTATCAGATTCGTTTAATCGGATCTTCGTCAAGTCCGCCGCACTCACCTTATAACTCATGGAAACACCTCTAAATCATCGGTACTCTGTCAGGCTTACGGATACCGTCGCACTTGTGACATCACCATCACGGTCATAGTTCTGCATCTTAACTTTGCAATCAGTTATGACCCAACGATAACTGACATAGATGCTATTGCCAATGACAAATGGCACAGCAACACCACTCCTCACATATCCTTCAAGTATGGCGATCTCAGATCTTGGATTCACCCCCAAATATGCTGACAACTCAATATCAAAGGTAATGCGTGCTGGGTCTGCGCCAGTATATTCGACTTGGGCCGTTGTTCCATGGAGCTGATGCGTACTGTACCGCGCAGAAACAGAAAGGCTCATATTCCTGATTGTCCTGACGGTATTTGCAGACACTTCAAATACAACACTGCCCAAACATCCAATTTTTGCCATTACCCAAGACCCCCCAGCACGAATCCATCAGCATTAAACACCGGCAGATACAGCACAAGTACAGTGTCATTGACATGCGGCATCCAAGGCTTTATTATCAGGTTGTGCTTGTGACTGCCAACGGTTGCATCCAGCTCCGTACACTGCGGTACATCGTAGTCTGGGATATAAGGCTGATTTGATAGGACTTTCAAATAACCTGATGTGATCCCGGTATCCTGGAATTTTACGCGGGCAGTGCGCTCATCCAGATTTATAGCTGTGACGGTCCCTACTCTTACCAGGTTTTCCAAAACTTTATCAGTCACTTTAGTACCCCTCCAAAACCCTGCGAAGATTGATCTGGGTTGTGTAGCCGCCTGACCCATCGACGGTATGTGTTGCTTGCTTCACGATATATTTCCCATTCCAACCTCCCCAGCCGATCAGCCGAACAGTAACACCTGATACAACATTTGGATTCCCGGGAATTGTAAAAGATGCAGATCTCGAAAACTTATTGTGAAGGCGTAGCATCTTAGACGCAAGCTGCTTTGCCTCATCGGCATCTGACACTTTCGCAGTGACTTCCAGCTGTTGATTATTCTTTGCGCTGGCATTGTAGTCCTCTACTTTTGCAATCCCTTCAATGCAATTACCTGATTTGGGATCTACATAGCTTACACGGCAGGAAGAATACAGAGAGTCAGCAGATCCTACATCCAACTTATATTTGGTATAACCTCCCCCACCATGTAATATGGTCAATACTTCCGAGCGAGCTTCATACGTTGCTTGATCGAACAGGACCAAAATGTTATTCGTTGCCTTTAAGGATATACCAGCTTCATGGCAAAGCGACGATAAAAACGATATGTCGCTCGTCTTATATTGCTCTACCCTGGCATAGTACGGATCATTTTCAGACTCATACAGGCACGCCATTCCGTTGGTCGAAGCTATTTCATTCGCTATCCCAGAAAGGCAATATGCTTCCCATGCTTTTGATTTCTCGGTTTGCCGGATCTTGGACGTATAGGGGAGAGATGTGGCCTTAATATTCACGACTGCAGGAGGTCCAGAAGCATTCACCGTGTCCAGTTCAAATTGGCCACAATCCAGCACCTCACTTCTGCCGTTGCCTTCCCAGTTGAGCCTGGAAATGACACATTGTATTTTAAGGACCGTACTGGGTCCATGGCCGCTTTGCTGAGATGATCTTTCACCTTCGAGCGGTTGGATATAATCCGCACTGACGTAGGCCGTTTTCCCCCCATAGTTGATGGTCGCCCAGCCGCCGGATATGCTGATGACGTCTATTGTTGTTCCACATACAAGCGCGCCATATTTCGCATAATTGGTGCCTGGCCCAGAGCGAACATTTAACCCGATGGCGGGAGTCACCTTATATGTCTTGGTGGCAACCTCCTGCTGCTCTGTTGTCGCAGCAGCATCGATTGCATCGTTGAGCCACCTTTCCAGCCAAACCGAATCTCGATCCTGAATCTTAATTTGAAGATCATCAGCGGCATCTTCTTCGTTGTCTGTATAAGTGACCGAAAGAAGATAGGGTCGGATCGAATGTGTTATATCAGTCCCGTCGAAGTTGATATCTACATTCGCGCGGCGAGCTAATCCTTCCCCGCTCATCCAGTCACCTTCTTCCATGGCGGTACAGAATCGCTGACGTTTTCAACGGTATCTGGGAGCAACAATTTGATTCCCGCTGGGAATGAATAGTTGTTCCGGTATCGCTGGTTCAGGTTGATTATCTTATCGGTGTAGGCTTCATCACCGAGTTGGGAGTACGCAATGCTATCCCACATATCGCCCTGTCTAGTGATATACGTTCTCATCGATATGCCGTCCTTTTTTCATCTGCGCCGATCTCTGCCATCCACTCTGCAAACTTTTGGTACAATTCTTGGTCATGCTCTTTGAGCAAGGCTTCCAGTTCTGCGGCGTTCTCAGTGCCAGTAATGTTATAAACAGGAGAAAATGTGACAACATAAGTTGACGCTTCACTAGCCGCTATCGGCTCGGCAGAGATTGCGTTGGTCATCGCTCCGTCAGTTGGAACTGCATCAACAGCGTATCCCGCAGTGTTAGCCATTACAGCTTGTACTTCCGGCTCCTGATCCTCCGTGCCCTGGATGTAACCGGCCCAAGTCATTTCGGCTTTCTCACGCATGACGCGAGACGGACTGTGGATTTCCAGTTTCGCATCGATTGCGTTCATGGCAGCTTCGGCAATTTTGGCGTATGCCTCCTCGACTTGCGGCTGCATACCTATGGTGCCATCAATAAAGCCCTGAATGGTCGCCATTGCGCTTTCCGCAGCTTCTGCCCCGAAATCCATAGCATCGACATCTGCTGCAATTTGTTCTTGCAGGCGGTCCATTTCATCGGTAAAGTGGGTCGCCATTTCCGCCAGGCTGTCACTTACCGCGCCTTGCTCATCCTGCAATACCTGCCAGCTGGCGACCATTGCGGCCAAATCCTCGTCGCTAGCACTGGCAAGGCCGGCGATGGCGTTCACGCTCTCGGCGGATCCGTCGGCAAAGCTGGCGATCATGTCGCTTAAGCCATCAATACCGCTGGCACGGTCCATCAAGCTTTGCAGATTTGCGTTGTAATCCTGCCAATATGTGACTTGGCTAGAAAGAGCTTCGTTTATGGTATCTGCGCTGGTTGCAACCACTTCTGCGGCGCTATCCCACAGCTGATATTGTCCATTAACACTGTCAAATGCAGCGTCGTATGCCTCTGTATAGGCATTTGTAAGCTCCTCTACAGATGCGAATACACTATTTACAGATTCCTGCAGTGCCTGCTGCTGTGCAATGGTGCTGTCAACGGTCTGCTCGCCTTCGCCCAACGCTGCAGTCAGCCGGTTGACGGCCTCTTCTGTTTCAGCGATTTCTGCCTCAGCCGCATTTACAGCTTCGGCATCAGCCTGGATCGCGGCTTCATATTCCGCTGCTTCCGCCTGAGCTGCATGGATTTCGACATCATATTGTGCAATGGCATCGGAAAGTCTGTAATACTCTTCACTTTCCTCGCCCAAGCAGTTCAGGTAATTGTAGAACTGTGATCCAAGCTCTTTGTTGGCCTTTTCAGCATCCGCCCTTGCGCGAGCTTCAATTTCATGCATTCGGGCCTCTGCCGCAGCACGGGCATTGGCTGCATTTTCGCCTTTTACTTGAGCTTCCGTCAGCTTGACTTGGTTCTTTTCAGCTTCCAGCATTACATCCGCATGAGCGCGGTACATCTCCGTAAGCTGATCTAAATATGCTTGGGCCTTGGCATTCCGCATCCACGCATCGGTATTCGCACGCAATGCCGCAGTCCCGCCTTCAATGTAGCCATTCTGTACATCGATAAGCCCCGAAAGTTCCGGAACAGTCTCACTAATCAGTGTAAGAATGTTTCGGTATTTCAGTTGTTCTTCAGCAGACAGGCTTGTATAGTCGCCCATCTCATCTAGTTTATCGATATAATTATTTGCCACATTGGCAGCCGCAAGTGTCGATGCTACAGTGTCGTCATAGGCAGCAGATGCATCTTCCAGGGTCTTGTTCATTTCCGTGGCGGATGCCGTTAACTCTTCCAGCGACGGCCTCCCATCATCCGCAGCAGATGTCAATGCGACAATCCCCGCGGTTAATGCAGCAACGCCCGTAATTGCGCCAAGAATAATACCGACCCCTGGAATGGAGGATGTGAAAAGCTGCATCAAAGGAATTACAACCTTTGTGATTGCCGCAAAGGCAGTTAGCGCTGCTACTGCCGAACCAAGAACCCCACCAAAAGTTACTACGGCTTTGACCAATGTCGGGTGAGCCTGCAAGAATTTATTAACCTCGGTCAGCACATCTGCACCAGCGCCATAAGCGTCTTGCATCGTTGGTGTGAACTGCTCTCCGACTGTTGTTTCTACAGCTTCCCATGCAGACTTCAACAGCGCAAGCTGGCCGTTCATATTGTTCATTTTGATCGCCGCCATTTTAGCCGCTTCGCCGGAACAATTATTGATACTTGCCGCCAAACTTGCGTAGTCTTCATCGGTGGCGTTTAAGATGGCAAGGAGACCCGTATAACCTCTCTCACCGGCCAAAACGGTCGCATTGCTTACCTTTTCCGCCTCCGTCATCTGGTTGAAATAGCCACGGAGATCATCGATTGTCTCGGAAAAACTGGCCATTGTGCCATCGGCTTTCACCGCTGAGTACTCTACTTCTCCAAATGCCGCACTTGTAAGCGTTACTCCGTCCAAAAGCCCGTCAAAAATATTCCGCAGCGCGGTACCTGCGCGGCTGCCCTTTGTGCCGGAGTTGGCCATAAGGCCAACAGCGATCGCAACATCATTGATGCTATATCCCAGGGCTCCCGCCACACTTGCGGAATTTTTGAACGTCTCGCCCATGACAGCGACGGAAGTATTGGAGTTGGTAGCTGCTGCCGCAAGCACATCCGAAAAATGAGCAGTGTCGGCTGCTGTAAGGCCAAAGGCAGTTAGGTTGTCTGTGACAATATCGGACACCATTGCCAGATCTTCCCCGGAAGCGGCTGCAAGTTGTAGCACACCATCCATACCGCTGAGCATTTCGGCTGCATCCCAGCCTGCCATTGCCATATATCCCATAGCATCGGCTGACTCTTTGGCGGTAAATTTGGTGGTAGCGCCGAGTTCCTTTGCCTCGCTGCTCAGCGCATTCATTTCTTCGGCAGTCGCTCCGGACAGTGCCTCCACATTGGACATGGACGCTTCAAAGTTTCCTGCGACCGTCACGCATTCCATGTAAGCACTGTAGATCTCATGTAGGGCCGCAGCTATTCCAGCAGCGGCAATGACATCCTGAATGGCTTCGAACGCCCGGGTGGAAGACTCTCCAAATTCTTGAGCACCATTAGCTGCTTGTTTCTGCTGAGATCTCAGATCCGCCATCTGTGAGTCAAGCCGAGCGCTCTCTTTTTCGAGATTCTCGGTATCGACACCGGCAGATTCCAGCGCAGATCCAAGCTGCTGCAGGTTCTGCGTCATCTTTCCGAGGGAGGCAGTGGTACGATCAATCTGCTGCTGCTTATCAAGCAGTTTGTTTTTTAGCGCAGAGGAGGAATCACCGGTTTCCTGTAATTCCTTTTGGATGTTATCATACTGCTGCTGCAACACTACCAGCTTATTCTTGGTCGCTTCAATGGCTTCCTGCTGCTTCTGGAATGCGGAAATATCAGCCTTGACCTTCCCAAGGGCACCCAATTCCTTCTCCATAGCAAGGACAGCCTTCTGCGCCGAGCTGAATGTGCTGTTGTAATTGCTCCCTAACTGCGCATCAAGCCGGAATAGCATTTCATATTCTTTCCTGCTTGCCATTGTCGCCCCCCTATCTTCGCTTCTTTGGTTTTTTGCTCCGTACCTGTTGTAACTTTGATCGTTGCTGGTCTCTGGCGTCTCGAATCTCTTTGGTCAATAAGTTGTTTGCCTCTATCCAGGAAGATAATTCACATAACGAAACAGACAGCCAGAATGAAATGGGAGTATATGTGTTCTGGGACAGCACTAAACACTGCCGTCTCAGCCATTGCCCCCCATCGCCGGCTACGACCCCGATTGGAGTAAAAAAGATCGCACCATATTGCAGATCCGGTTGAAGTCCCTGGCGGGAAGGGCCATCAGGACGTCTGAGCCGACCTTATCGGTGCAGGCGCGAGCTGCAAAGCGGACCTGGTACTCGCAACTGAACTCTCGGACGGGCACTGTAATACCATGAGCGCGGAGCTCCTGCTCAATGGACAAGCACCCATACCCATTCACCGAGTCAAAGTCAAAATGCAATTCCTTGAAGGTTCTCCCCTCATAGGTAAAAGGCTTCGCAAAAGAGTGGGTATATACTTCAGCGGTTGTAGCTTCAGCCGAAGTCAACTCTTCGGGCGAAATGATCATAGCCTGGTTATTAGAATCAGAAGTGTTGATAACTTCCATAAACTGCTCCTTTCAAACGATATCCCAGGGCGATTAGTCTCGCCCTGGGATGCATGATTTTATTTTCCGAGCGCTTTGCGGACAGGTGACAAGTAGTCCACTCCGTTGACTTCACAAATGAAATTAAGTGGATCAACCTCACGGACTTTTTCCCCGTCGATATAGGTGGCCCAGTACCGGACCGCATATTCACCTGACCCATCATTGGGCGAAGCGGGCGCAACTGTGCCGGCATTGTCAACCTTCGGGATCGCAACGAAGATGTGCTTTACCGCCTGCACTTTAATGGTCCCGGATACAGGGTCTTCGGTCTGTTGAGCGATACGAAGGTCAATTGTATGGCGCCGAGGCTCAGACAGGCGGATCGTATGCTGATTTACAGTGCGAAAAGCAAGGACCAGGGTCAGCGCATCGTAGTGGCCAAGGATAACCGACTCGATATTCCCCGCAACCCCGGCACCGGAAATAGACTGAGTAAGCGCGTTCAGGCTGGGCATTGTTGCGCTTGCCATTCCCAGGTACTCCGAGCTATCTTCATAGACCGAAAAGTTAATGGTACTCTGATCCATATATTATTCCTCCCTTATCAAAGCGCTGGAAACATAGGCAGCGTCATATTCCAGGACAAAATTGATTTCCTGGGCGGGGCTCGCAGGCGTCATGTAGATGTGGATTTTGACGATTCCCGCCATCAGATCCGTTATCGGGTTCTCATCTTCCACCATCACGGCCCGTGCGCCCAGAAGATAGCCGCTGCCCACCAGGCCATTCAGCCAGATATTGCAGGTATCCAGGATGTTGTCAATGAGCCGGCGGTTCATCGGCTTGTCCAACTTAGCCCAGAATGTGCGGACCACTGTATTGCCGACCCAATCGAACATTCTAGACACCGGAATATAGTAATTCTTCACGTCTGTGTCAGCAGGGTAGCAGGCGGTGTAGTCACCCCAGCACACCCAACCGCTGGACATGAAGTTCAGGCAGGTGACGATGCCATTGGCGTTGAGTATATTGGCCTGTTCCAGCGTCAGATTTACCTCCGTACCATCCTCCAAGCAAGCTCCGTCCATCTGGAAATTCTTGTTGCTGGGAGATTCATAGGGACATCCGCCGTTCTGGGTGTCAACCTGTGCCATCAGGCCGGCGACCTGTGTGGACATGTGGAATTGGTAGCCTCCTAGTTTCTGCATCGGCCAACAGATGATCTGGTTTTCATCGACAAAGTTACGGTCTGTCTTTGCCTTCGCTGCTTCGGAGTACTCCCTCACACCAGATGCGCCACAGTCCAGGTCGATCAACGCCTTGCCGCCAAACAGGCTATTCAAGGAGGCTGCTTTCGTTGCCATAACCGCCGCAACAGCCGTCTTATGGGAGAACCCAGGAGCACAAATCAGATCTGGGATAACCGCCACCGTGCTCATGCAGGCGTCGACCATATTCAGGCCGGCTACGATAGTAGTATCTTCCACTGCATCCACTTTGACCTGCTTTCCTGCCACGTTAATAGTACCCTCGTTGTATGCGTCGCCCGTGGACAGCAGCTCGATATAGCAGGCGTCATCATCTTCCGAATATACGACGACGTAATCCTGGTCCTTGATGTAAGTAGTTTCTTCTTCCCCTCCCTTCTTGACAACCAAATTGTCATCATTGATCAGAGCAAACGGGAGTTTCGCCTTATGGTCAACAACCGGGTAATCATTGGCCGTAAGATCTGTATTGGACTTTGTAAAGTCCAATACATTGCAGAAAATGACCGGCTGGCACCCAAAAAGCTGGAAATGCGAGTACATGAACTCGCACAGCGTATAGGTCTTCCAGTCATACGAAAACCCCAGCTTTTTCACGGCCTCATCCCAACTCGTGACAAGGATCGGGGTATTGGCCTTTCCCGGATTTGTTGCGGAATGCATAGGCGCAAGTCCTACAACAAAGGGGATCCCAGAACCGGCAACATTTGGAGTACTGATTGCTGTCGCCTGTTCCTTCACATATACACCATGATTCATTGCGTTATAACCTCCTTACTGCCCCCGGAGTATGCGCTGATAATTTGAGTACAGTGCGTTTCCGGGCTTTTTTACATTGATCCTGTCAACTGCCAGAGTGTCTCCCGGCACAATCAACGTCTGAACGAGCGGATTGTACATGATCGCAGCAGAAGCTGATTTCAACGCTTCCTCTCTGGTTCCAATGTAGATTGCGCCATTCTGGATAAGGCCCCGAATGGAAGGCCCAATATAGCAGAAAAAGCCTGAATCATTCTGCTTTTGCTCTGGCGCTTTGAGTACTGTCTTTTTGGCTACAGCCATTCTCTTACCTCTCTTTCAACTGCGGGGAGTTTCCAGGTAGAAATCATCTCTCCAGCAAAATATGGTGCGGTATCGTCAGGGTAAACTAGCGACTCTAGGCCCGCTTCCATATCAAGCTGAAACTGCTTACCAATGACTCTTTTTTTCAGCAAATGGATCCGCAATCGTTCCATCAGGCCCAGCAAAGCGAGCCCACCTTGCTGCTCATCTTGATGATAGACGCAAAAAATGGTCCGAACAGTAGCTTCAGCATTGGTAATGGTTTTTGCGGGTTGAGAATCTTTTCCGGTTATGAATTGATGCAAAACATATGGGGCTTTTTTCTTCGCAGATTGACTATCCGGCAAGCGCATTAAAAAGACTTCTGGCGTGCGGGGCTCTGGCTCCAAGGGATCCTCCCTTTGCTTTGCAACCGGCAGAAATAGGTCCTGTGTTGCAAGCTCTGTTTCTACCTTCAATGTTTCTAGCAAATTTACTCTAGTCATCGTTATCCACCCCAGCCATTAAGGACCCGAATAATCTCATGATCGATTCGCTTTTCGTAAGTGTCGATCATTTTGGCCTCTACATTGTCTATAACGGCTTCGTTTGCATACATCATTTGCGGGGTGGCAGGTCCGTACAGTTCCTTCACAGGACGCTTTTTGACCCCCACACGCTCATATATGCCTCTGTGCCCGCCCATTTGAGCTACAAAGGCCCTATCCAGCGTTTGTGCCGCTCCAGACCGCTTGACCTGGGCTACAATACGCCCGTCTTTTCCGACCTTGGTATTGAATTGTATGAGCGGAATAACATAGCCATAGAATCCAAACACCACAGAAAGGCTTCCATACGATTCGTGGACAAAATGATTGATATTTTTGGTCCTCTGCAAGAATTCGCCTTGACTGATAGTGTATTCTTTTGTGACAGCACTCTTCGCGGCGGTCTTGCCTGCCGCTGCGGCCCTGGACAGTGCGCTTCCAACCGCTCTGTAAACGCCACGGTCTATCCCCGCAAGCAGCGTCTCAACTTTATCCAGGCTGTACTCAGCGACTTCAAGAATGATTCCGCCGTAGACAGCATGGCGCTCATAGAACGATGATATATTGCTCACTCGTCTATCGCCTCCAGCCAAACTTTGAGAAGTCCATTCTCTGTGGTAGATCTGGAAATATAGTACGGGCAGAAGAAGCCTCCGCCACCCTCCTCATCATTAAGGAACATTTTCTGCCCACTCTCGGGAAGATTTCCGCCCAGGTCTGAGAGCGCGCAAAAAAGAAGATGTGTCGCTTGGTAGAGTCCTTGGACGTGATCATCATTCAGCCTGGGCCGTTTGTCCTGTACGACCTCATCCAGTACAACGGGGATATCCTCATACTTCTTGCCGTCATAGATCACAGAACGCTTTTCGCCGAACTCGTCTACATTCAAGAAAGTTGTGAAGATATCCTGGGCGACCATGTCCTTGAATACGCTCATGCGGTGGGTTCCTCAGCCCCCAGGCTGGGGACGTCCGGATCCTCCTCGGCGGCTGGTTCCTGGGAAGGCTCCGGGTCAGCGTCAGTGGCGAAGTGAGCGTCCAGGATGTCAATCACGTCCTGCTTCCTCTTGGCCTTGGACGCATCCAGGCCGAGATAGGCGGCAATGCCCTGGAGCTGCTTCATCGTCATACCGGCGTCGTAGCGGATGGTCTTTTGGGGTTCCTCCACGCCGACCTGCTCCGTAACATCCACGACGTACTCAGCCACGCCCCGCTTCACCAGGCGCTCCTCCTTTGGCTGGGAGAGGGAAAACGGGCCGTCACCGGCCCGTCTCAACCCATCTTTGGTGGCGCACACGCCACATTTCAGCCTGATCATGCCTTTCTCCTTTCTCCTTGTCCTCAGTCCAGGACGCCTGTAGCGACAGACCAGGGGGCGATAGTATTGGGCACAAACAGCGGCCGGCAGGACAGTTGGGTCTCCTTTGCCTGGGGCCGAATGGTGAAAATGTGCAGGGGGACGCGGGTACCGGCATAGGTGTGGTACTGGCCGTCGCTCTCCAACTGGGTTACTGCGCCGTAGAGGCCACGGCCGCAGTTGGGGGCGGTCACGATGACGGTGCCGTTGGGGACATAGGGAACGTCCTTCTTTTTCTCTTTGTAGGTGCCGTCGCTGACTAGGATATCCAGCCGACGGCCATTAAAGTTGATGACGCCCAGGCCGGTGACGTACTCGGTCAGCACATCGGGGGCAATGCGGCCCATCTCCATGCGCCGGTTGTCCAGAGCAGCCATGATCCAGGGATCTTCTTGCAAAAATGCGCCGACGTCGGAGGCTACCAGAACCTCCCGGGCAGGCAGGCCCCGGCTGGTCAGCATCTTGACCATGGAGCAAATGTCCCAGTACCAGTTTCCGATCTCCCAGGACCCAGAGGCCATGGTGCTGTGCTTCCAGGGCTCGGTGGGAGTGAACACGGCAGGGTTGTTCTGCCCGTCGTAGAACTGCACCTTGACATCCTCGAAGACATCCTCACGGTCTGTCTGGTGGCGCATGGTGCAGCCGTTGTTGATCATGGTCTGGACCGCCAACCACTCCTCGGTGCGGGAAATTCGGCCGGACAGATCCTTCAAATCATGGAGGAGCAGCATCCGGGCGCGGTCAGCGGGGGTGGCCTCGCTCATAATCGCCTCGCCGAAGCCACGCTTCTGCAGCTGGTCCACGGTCAGGGGGATAGAGATACTGATATTGCCAGGCTCCAGCTCGTAGGTGCTGAATCCGTCACGCCCCACAGGCAGGCTGCCGATGCGGGGCAGGACGAAGGGTGCCATCTCCTGGCCCTCCTCCTTGTAGTCCGCCAGGACCTTGGATGTGCCGAACACATCCATTTTGATGTTGGTGGGGAAATACCGGCGCTTGAAGAAGGTGTGCTCGGGGCGCATCGTCCTCACAGCCGCCAGCATATAGTAGGTGCTGTAAATATCCATGTTGAGCCTCCTTACTCCTGCATATCAGTCAGGATGATGTTGTAGTGGCGGAGAACGTCTCTCACGGTGTTGTCGATCTCCACCTCGCCCTCCGGCTTGCCGGCCACGGCGTGGACATTGAAGTTGCCGCTGGTGTAGGCCACGGCGACAGCTCCCTCGGTCGCGTCCACGTCGTCGGCCAGGATGCAGTTGGCCTTGTCCTTGGTCTCCGTAGTCAGGGCCTTATACTCGCTTCCATCCTCCGTGGTCAGGATGGTGCCACGGGGCAGTTTGCCTTCCTCGGCGGCGATCTTCACGCCCGTGGTCAGGGCACGGGGGAACAGGCTGGCAATCAGGTTGTCCTGGCTTGTCTCGCCGACTTTCCTGCACAAATCTTTGTTCATCTCAGACCACCTCCATCGAATCCATCATTTTCTCGAAAGCGGCGACGTCGGCTTTCGCCTGGGCCATGATTGCCTCCGGGCTGTTGGGGTCGGTCTCCTTGGTAGGAGCTGCCGGAGTCTGCACTTTGGCAATACCGCTATCCTTGTAGTCTGCGGCAGTGCTGTCCAGGTGCGCACTGCCCTGAGCTGCCTGGGCTTTCATTGCCCGGAATGCCAGCTCCTGGGCACTGCAGGGGTTGCGGTACTTGGCGTCCTCCACCAGATTCTTATCCAGGATATTCGATGCGATCTCGTCGATGGCCTGGATACGGGCACGTTCCGCTGCCACAAGATCTGCTTCCTGGGACAAAGTCGCAGATTGAGCGGCAGGAGTCGTAGAAGATGCAGCACTAGCTCCGCTCCCCGCAGAAGCTTTTGCCGCATTTTCGATCTGAGCCACCAAGTCAGGGTATTCGGCTCTCAGATCATCAATAGTTTTTGCCATTTGGTTTCCTCCTTCGTTGCCGGCGGTGGCCGGTGTAGTCTTTATTCCTTCCGCCGAAGCGGGAGAAAACAACGGAATATCGATGCTGGCCGGGATTGGACGGCCAGGTGTCGCCCAGACGGGCTGACCGCAGTAGTAAATTGTGCGGCGGTCCGCACTTGCTGCAATATCCGGAGCGGCGCCGTCAAGAAGTTCATCGGCAAAGCCTTTTTCTACAGCCTCTTGACCTGTCATATAGGTTTCATTGCCCATCATGGTCAGCAGTTCGGCCTCGGACAATCCAGTTTTGGTATGATAGATCGCGGCCTGCGCTCGATCCACTGTATCGTTGCGTTCCGCAGCCTTGCGCAGTTCATCGGCGTTCATAGCATCCCAGCAAAATGTCCAGCACTTATGAATCATTATCAGGCTGGATGGGTTCACCTTGATCGACTTGGCGGCGCACATAATGAGAGACCCGCCCGACATGGCGACACCGTCAATAATAGCGGTAATCTCCGCAGGCAGCTCTTTCAGGCGGTTATAGATGGTAATGGCATCGAAGGCGTTCCCTCCCACGCTATGGATGCGGATGGTAATCTTGGCGGCATTCTCGGCCTGCTTCAAATCCTGCAAAAACTCACTTAGGATGATGTAGTTCCCATCCAACGGATTCCCGTGCAAGTCAGTAGGCCTCTGCTTTACGATGTCACCGTACAGCGTGATTTCTACCTCCGTATCGCTGACACGATCCATACAGTATGGGGCGCTGGTGGCGGTTGTAACCGGTTCAGACGCCTTTGTTTTTGGGGGGCGCATAAAGTTGTTAAACGGATTCATTTGTCGTCTCCTTCCTGGCTGACCTTTGCCACATCCGGGTCGCTGTTTCCCTGGGAGTTTTCCAACATATTGGTGGTGCCTCTAACCTCGCCCAAGCGTATCTTCTCTCGCCCTAGCTGGTCCATGTTTTCCTCCCAGTCGCCGCCATCCAACTCGACGGTGGCCTGCTCATGAGTTTTGAAGCCCTCATGGACGGCTTCGATAGCCGCCTTGACCTCCTTGCTCGGGTCGATCTGGCTCTGGGCAGGGCCTATCCATTTGGCCCCACAATACGCCGCCCGGATGCGGGGGTCAACAAAAAAGCCCGGGGCGCTGATGCGTCCTCGGGCCACGGCCTCGGCCAGCCAGACCTCATAGACCGGCTGACACAGACTGTCCACAAGCCAGGTCCGCTTCTTTCGGAAAAAGCGGTATGCCTCCAGGAGCGCGCCCCGGCTGGCGGAATAGCTGGAATTGAACTCTTTGAGCAGAACGTCCCGGGGGATCTCCAGGGCGGCGCCTATCTGCGTGGCCACGGATTTGACAAAGGCATCAAAGCCGTTTGTGGGGATATTGGGGTTACCAAAGTTGACCTTTTCCCCCGGCTTCAAATGAATAACCTGCCCGGCTCCCATCTCATACTCGTTGGTGTCGTGGCTGATCTCCGAATCTCCCCGTTCCTCGCCCACCTCATTGGTCGGGAACAGGGACGGGTCAGTTTCCGTCTCGATCCAGGCCGTGAAGAACGACTGCACCAGTGCCGCCATCAGCTCGGACTCCGTGTAACGGCGGATCTGCAGTAGCTGCTCGATGATAGGGGCGAGAAATGTAACGCCTCGGTACTGGCCAATGCGTTCCGGGTCCACAATGTGCAGCACATTCGGAAGGCCGGTCCGCTTGCCGTATGCCTCTACCCGTACCCACTCCCGGGGCCGCCCGATCTGGGTCAGCTCAAACGGATAGTGGTTGCAGATGTGATAGGCGACGATGGCTGTGGTGTTCTTATCCACCTCCACGCCATCGTAGATGTAGTTGCCATTGGGAGCGGTACCCTCCGTGATGGTCCCGGGCATGACGCCCATGGTGTCAGGGGTAGATACCAGATCCGCCTCCACCAGTTTCACCCGCAGACCATAGGGAGAGATTGTGGTCACTCCCACATGGGGGAGCAGGGCCACGCAGTCGCCAGACATGAGCGCAGACGCAAGGGCCAGTTGCTGAATGCCATTGAAGTTGCACATCCCCGTGGCATCGCAGTTCTGCTTTTTTTCGGACCACAGCCTCCACTCGGCTTCGGTGGTCCTCTGCCACGCCCGGGCCTGTTCCGGCGTCATGCCCAGGGCTTCCTGGTCTACATGGGATTTCAATTTTAGTCCGATTCCTACGACGTTGGTGCAAGTGGTGCGGATGGCACTCGTGGCAATGGGCGAGGCCATGTAGAGCATCCTACCTCTCTGCCGCAGAGTGAAATTATGCATATCGATGTCGTCCCTGGGGCTGCCGGACCTGGCGATAAATGCCGCAAGGGCCCGTCGGACGTAGCTTGCACCGGCATCGCCGTAGCCCATGGCCTGGGGGGCTGCTTTGGTCGTGCGGATCTCCGTATTGTCCACCTCCTCGGATAAATTATTAAGGGTGCCCGGCGGGGTAAAAGGAACGAAACCCCCGCAGGGCATCCGGTAAAGCCCCTTCCGGAGCTGTTACCCGTAGCTACCAGTCCCGAGGGACTACTCCCACAGACCGGCGGGGCCGCTGGCCGTCGGCAAGGGCCTCCAGCTCGGCGATTTCGTCCTCCAGCCGCTTGATCATGGCTTGGATGTCGTCAAGATCCGTGCTGTACCTCTGCAGATTCCGGGACCCGATGCCGTAGCTTTGCACTGCGCCTGGGGAGAGCATATATTTCTCACGCTCCAGGTACATCTGCAGGCGCTCCCGCTTCATATTCAGTTTTACGGTGATCTCTGTCCTGGTCATTTCGATCTCCTTACCATTCGTTGAAGTATCTGTCTATGCCTCCGGTCTTCCGCCTGGGCTGGGGCTGGGCGGCCCGGCGCTTTGGAGGTGGCTTTTGGCCGCCGTCAGCTAGGGCGCTCAGGCGCTGCGCAATTGCATCCAGATCCGCCCCAGTCGCCTTGAATGCAGCGTTGGCGTAGTTCCGGCAGTCGAGGGCCTCGTTCCGCTCGTGGCCGGGAATTTTCTCCCACACCCACGGATTTTGGCGTCCCTGCTTATAGACTAAGCGCTCAGATAACAGACCCGCGAAAAATTCTGTGCCATATCCAAGATCTTGATTCCTCGGAAAATGGTAGTACTTCGCGCCCGGTTCACGGACTCGCAAGGAATCCATTATGGACTGCTTTCCCGAATCCACGCCAAGGGTATATAGCCAGCACTGGCCGATGTAACGGCCTTTAATGACGATGTTCGTTTTCTTGGGCGGTGACGTATAGGGGACGCCTTCACCGCCACGGCCTTTAATCGCAAAAACTTTTCGGTACATTCTGTCACGACAAGCGGAATAGACATCCTGGGTATAGTGACCGCCGCTGTCCACGAAAGTCGTGGAGATTTTCAGCTTCACGCCGTTGGCGAAGCTATACTGGTGGTCCACGATGTCGTCCAGTGCCTGCCACACATTGGCGGTATCAGGTCGGCCCATGATGACGCCCCGCTTAATACCCCACTTTTCACCCCACCGGCCGTGCCCCACGACCTCATATTCAAGCCGGTCGTCCTGGGTATCCACACCGCAGGTCAGCACCAGGACGCCATTCGGGAGCTCTGCATCGTAAGTCTCCCTCCGTCCCATGATGCTCTCTTCATCCTCCAGATCGCCACGGTCCTCCCACAGTTCCCCAAACTTGGTGTTGTAGACTACCTGCAGCTTTTCCGAATTGCCCAGGGCCTCCAGATAGGCCAGGATAAGCGAGGCCCAGGATGCCCAAGGGGAGGAAAAGGCATTAAGCCAAAAAGAGCGCACCCCGTTGGCGTAGGCAGCAGGATTGGCAGCTACCCACTTGGCGGGTTGCGCTTTCATTTCTCTTTCGGAGTGCGGTGTTTCGCAGGAGGGGCAGACCCAAGATACGCTTCTGACGGTGTAGTGCTTCTTGCCCCGGATCTCGGTGGCGTCGTATTCAAAGCGGATGTCGTTAAACACGATATCGTGGTACTCGCCGCACTCCGGGCATCGGTGGTGCCACCGCTCCTGGGTACCGGTGTTGTAAAGGTCGGCAATGGCACTATGCCCCTTGATGGTGGGGGTGGACACAGCCAGCGACTTTGCATTGTAGAACGTCGTTTGGCGTGCTTTTGCCAGCTCCCAAGGGCTGCCCTCCTTGCCAGCACTCCCGGCCCAGCGGTCTAACTCATCTCCGATGACATAGCGGACAGGTGTGGAGGCGAGGGCCGATGCGCTGTTGGAACCGCATATTGTCAGCATTCCACCCGGAAAGGACTTTTGGAGAATTGTGTTGTTGCTGTCCCTGCTCTTTGGGTCTGCCACCTTGGAACGCAGGGTGTAGCAGTCCCTCACCATGGGGGCGACGCGGAGCTTGGAGAACTTCTTGGCATCGTCAATGGTGGGCTGGATATAGAGGATGCTTCCGGGGTCCTGGTCGATGATATAGCCGATGGAGTTCAGCTCAAACTCGGACTTGCCTACCTGGGACGACGCCACCATGACCAGGAGCTTTACTTTTGGGTCGGTGACGGCGTCCATTGGCTCCTTTAGGTAGGGGGTCCGGGAGGTGCGCCACGGACCAGGCTCGGCGGAACTCTCCGGGGAGAGGCGGCGCTTTTTGTCGGCCCACTGCGTGACGGTTATGTCCTCGGGCGGGGTGAACGAGGCGATTGTCCCTGAAATAGCCGCATTCAGCTTATCCGCTTCGCTACTGTATGTCCTCATCCGTGTCCATCCATTTCTGCCGCTCGTTCACCAGCTTTTCATAGGCAGCGGGGTCGTACCTGAAGTTGGACAGTTCTTCCAGGACAGCGTTGACCTCCCGGCGTATCAACACAGAAGCCTCAGCGGCATCACTGACACCAGCCACGTCCACGGCCAGACGGCCGGGCAGCGCCACGAGCATCCCCCGGATAGTGAACACCAACTGCTGGTTCATGGCCTCTACATCCTCGGAGCGGTGCATTTTTCCTTGGAGCTCGGCCAACTCCAACTCGGCATATTCTGCCCGGGCCTCCTTAATGCGGACCTCGGCGGCAAGTTTCTGCTGCTCCTTCTCAGCCGCGGCGTCGTCCTTGTCGCTTCGCCCCGCCGCTTTCTCCCGCAAATACTTGACATAGGAGCGGGTGGCCTCGACCACGTTGTACCGGGGGCCCACCTCAGTGTCGTGCTTACGAAGAATCCCGTTCTTGGTTAGCTCCCCTACCCATTGAGCTGTGATGTCAAAGAGATTCGCCAGAACGGCCGTACTGCAATACCCGGCTGGTTCAGGCTTCTTCTGGGCCATTCTGATCAACTCCTTCACCGATATATTAACTGCTGATCGCAGATTATAATCACAATATCCATTAACAGGCTGCTACCCGCACCCAGAATACACTCCGGCCTTGTCCAATGACAAGGACAGCCGGAACCATGCACCTCATCCTCGCCTCTCCCGTCCACGGGTACACAACCTGTCATGGATACCACGGTACTTTCCAGCCCTCCGCCGGTGTCGTCGGTCGGAACCGTTATCAAACATCATTACTGGCCGGGTCCAGCCCAACTATAATTGCATCCCACCGTGTACGCACCACGCATGGGTCAGATCCGTTCGCTGTGCTCCGCCGGTGGAATCATACCGCTGGTGGTCGAAGATGGTGCCGATCCATCGTCAGACGATTATAAGTCGCCCGCTCTGCCGTTGAGCTATTCGACCGAGTTGCGGGGTCACATCCCTTTTGCGCCTATCGACCCCGCTAGGTTTTTGTGGCTACCACACCAGCGCCGGAATGCCGGCCGCAAACATCATCAAACGGTGTGGACGGGTTTGGTGGCGCATGGGGGATTTGAACCCGCCGATACCGGATTGAAAGTCCGCTGACTTGACCGCTTGTCTAATGCGCCATATTATAGACCATCTGTTTACCACATTGGCGATTGGACCCGCTTTCCCTTGGGTCCTGTCTCCCCCCTGGCTGTTGCATTATGACTCAGGTATTTCTCCCACCTCCACACCACCGAATGCGCCCCTGGCCATCAAGGCGCCCCCCTATCTGACCTATAAGGGTCTAAAAACATGGTGCCCCCGCCCGGCTCCCGCACCGACCGGAGACATATAAAGTGTGCGGGCAGAGAATTTCACTCTGCACGGTTGGAGTTTTAGGTTATTCTTACGATTACCCTCTGCCTTGTCACCATTCAGGTGGAGAATAAATTCTGGCCTACTCAAGGATCATTTTACAGGGCACCCAATCTGGCTTTCGCCACGCTATCCCCAACCAACCTAAAAGAAGCATCACTTTAGCGTCTTATTCCGCCACCGCACACTGTCCCCCGGCTCTCACGGGTGGCACGTCTGCCAGCGTTCCCTTTCAGCGGGGCTCGAACCCGCACCGACCTTTCTGGTCTGCGCTACCAATTATGCAATGAAAGGATGTATTGTTTGCGGCTGGTTTCAAGTAAATTCCTTGAAAAAATTTTTTCCGTAACTAGATGTTTTTTGGGGTCGAAGAGCCCTCATGAGATGGGCCGGGTCCTCACAGTACCTTTTTGGGCACGCTTGGACCCGGCTTCGCTCGTAATTTGGCGCTGCATACCGCATTGGGCGTTGAACGCATTTATTTGTGCGTCATGCAGACCGTTTGCCTTATTGCATATTGACTTCACGCATAGGCGATCTCATAGGCTTAGATGGTGGTATATATCTCCGCCTTGCTGTAAGTTGTCTTTCCTTTGACCATCATTTCCAAGAAGTCTTCTCGAGAGAAGTCAGATAGCCTGAATACCTCCTCCGGCCTCATCCCCAGCTGCTTCCCGATCTCCTGCACCGTCTTGCCTTCTGCCATTAAGCGCTTCACAATCGCTTTCATCGGCTCTAGCAAGTGCGTACCTCTGGCCCTATTGTGGGTGACTGTGCCATAAACATCTTCGCTCGGGTCTTCGTGGCATACCTTCACCACAGGGACCTTGCCATCTAGCATGGACAGCAGCGGTTCTTCTCCAGCGACGGTCCATCTGTGGAAGCCGTCGATAATGGTATAATCAGGTCGTACAACAATCGGTAACGTCCAGCCGTTGGTAAGGATGGATTGGGTCAGGAGCTTCAGGTTCTCCCGGCTTACCTTGTTGGGGTTGTAGTCATTGGGCTTGAGCAGGGTACGATCCACCCACTCCAGGGTGGACAGAGGGGCCGTCAGTTTCACATCAGCCATGCGTTTCCGCCTCCCTCTGCTTAGCCTTAGCATCCTCGATATAGCGACTGTATATGATCTGGTATAATGCACGGTAGGATCGAAACTTTGGGTCGCCTTTCATAAGGGCTTCGTACATCATCTGGTAGTCTTTGGGAGTTGCAAACAGGCCGATCTTTATAAATAAACTACGGTAAGATTTGGCGACATAAAGCTTATGGGGGGTGTTGAAGTGCCTTGGCATATCGGAGAACATCTCCGCAAGAATGGCCTTGTAGTCCTTGGTGACGGCCTCGCCCTCGGCCTGGCGCCGGGCTCGGGTGCGCCGGCCGAACATTTCGCTATCCCAGTAGAGCGTAGCAAGGTAGGCGTTTGGCTCACGACGGATGATGCGCTCCATGAGGTCCGGGTAATATTCGTTCATCTGGACCAGCGAGCGGGCTGTGTCTACGGAAAAGAACTGTGATACTCTCAGTTGATTCCGATTAGCGCCAGCTTGCCAGAGATACAAATAAACTTGTGGGATCTCCACACCTTCATTCCGGAGATACAGCCATACGTCATTGGTTGTCCAATCGTAGATGGGAAAGATCTGCTTGCGACCGGTCATCCCCTTGCCACCGGCGTTCATCCGAGCCATGTACTGGAGCCGCTGGATGGATTCCGCTGCCCGTACACCGGTCATAGTAATGCCGTCCATGCATACCCTGGGCATGAAACTCTGGTAGTTGTCTTTTCGGGGCCTCAGCATGGGGTGGCTGGTGATGGCAAAGGGTGGCGGCTGACGCACCCACACGTCCCGTTTGCGCTTGTCCCAGCAGATGAATGTTTCATCCTCCGACAGCTCGTTGAAGCAGTTGAAGTGCTTGACCTCCACGCAATACCACTCAAACTTGGCGCCAACGTAAAGGAATCGTCGGCGCCAGTCCATGACGGTCTTTTCGATGCAGGGGAAAATAGCCTCCTCGTCCACGAATTGGACGGTCAGAAGGGATGGATCAATTTCTCCCCTCTGGATGAGAGACATGGTAATCTGAGCGAGAGCCAGGCTGTCCTTGCCGCCACTGAACGACATATAGACCGGGATTCCGTTGCTGAACGCATTGCGGACTCGCACCGTCGCCGCAGTTACCACGTCCATATCAGACCGTATCCGCCTTACAGCCATATCTTTTCGCCGCAGTTGGGACAGACCACATACTGACGGACGGGCTCTTTGGGCTCGACCGTCTGCTGGGCGGCTCCCGCTGCCGGTGCCTCCGGCTCCTCGCTGTTCTCTTCCATACCCTCGGTCATGTAAAGGTCCTTGCGCTTTTTGGCGGCCTTAATATCCTCGATCTCGCTCTCGTCAAGTGTACCGTACTCCTTCAGCGTCTCGGTGACTTCCCCTGCCTGGGCCACCATGCTCCTCAGCAGGTCCTCGTCGAAACCGGGGATGTCTAGATCGTCTTTCAGCTCAACTAAAAAGGCATCGAAAGAATCCAGGTTGTCCACACCCAGACCGAAGATCTTATTGTCGGCCAGCATGAGCTTTTTCTTCTGGTTCTCGGTCAGGCCCTCCATCAGGAGGACGTCGGCCTCCTCCCGGCCCATGCGTAACAAGGTTTCATAGAGGCCGTTCCCGGCCAGAATGACCCGGTTCTCATCCACCACAATAGGCCGTATCTGGCCGAACATGGTGACGCTGCGCTCAAACTCCCGGAGCTGCTTTTCGGTGTGCATCCGCACGTTGCGCTCGGGCCTCTGCAGGGAGGACAGGGGCATTTTCCTTACGTTCATTCGCCCGCCACCTCCAGACATACCCTTGCCCCGGGGAAATACTCGGCGGCGGCTATGACGATGCTCTTGTCGATGGCGAAGATCTCCCGCCACCCGTTCTCCTCGCTGCCGGTCCACTGCCGTGCAGGCCAAGGGTGGGTACCGCACAAATAGCCGTTGGGCCAGCCATAGATAGGAGGCAGGGGCAGGTTGTAATAGTGGATCAGGGCTAGAACGTATTCATGGGGCCAGTCGGCCAAGGGGCTGAACCGGGTAACGCCCTTACCGTCGGTGTAGATGTTGGTCTTTCGACCAACGAAGTTGCCGTCCGCCCGGCGCCGCCCCAGGATGATGAGATCCAGTCCGTGCGCCCGGAAATACTGCATCTGGGCACGGTGCTGGACGATGGAGAACCAGCTGGCGGCAGCTTTGCTGTTCTGGGGGAACAGCATTTCCGGGTGCTTCGCCAGCCAGGCCATATCCTGGCCGGTGTTGATAACCTCGCATTCCTCCGGCTTGTTGGCGTCAATCCAGGCGGCAAAGGCAGGGTATTCCAGGTTGCACACGCCAATCATGCAGGCCGTCACCCCGGCCAGCTCACAGAGCTTTCCGAGAGCGATGCTGTCCTTACCGGCGCTCCAAGCGTGGGCGGCGGTCTTGTCGGCTGTCTTTTCCTGGATATCGGCCACGGTGCGCTCCACCATGGCATCAAGGTCCTTGCGGCTTACCGTCTCCTTGATGTGGGCCATGACCTCGGTCCAAGCGTCGTTTTTGATGCTCTGCTTTCTGCCCAGTTTCATGCTGCCGCCTCCTTCCTGGAGAACAGGAGAGCCACGGCCCCGCTTGAAAGAACAGTCAGCAAGCTTCCAGCTGTCTTATACACGGCCAGGTTGAAGATATTCCCGATAGCAAAGACAGGAAGTCCGACGCACAACGAGGTAACGATGCCGACAAATATGCCGTTGGCGCTTAAGCGTCTGCCCAGGAGAGTCAACACCGTGGGAAGCAGGGTAGACGCCCGGAGGGTGCCGTAGAACAGGAACAGGTGCGTCACCGTCAGGCCGGGCAGGTTGGCGATCAATATGCTCGCCATGAGCATAAGAACCATCACGAACCGGGAAAGCCGCAGTTTTCTAACGGAATCTAATTTGCCGGTCATTTCCCAGTCGGTGGTGAGAGAGGCCGCAGCGCACAGGTTGCTGTCCACCGTGGAGAGCAGGCCGGACAGCACCATCAGCAGAAGCGGGGCCATTGCCCAGTCCGGGAGCAGGGAGCCAATCAGCTCCACATTGACCATGCCCGGGTCAGCCGCAACAAAACCGGTGCCGGCCGCGGCAAAGCCCAGCAGGCTCATGGACAGGGGCACCACGGCAAACAGCAGCGCCCCGATGCAGAACGACCGTCCCAGACGGTCCTTCCGGATGGAGAACACCCGCTGCCAGAAGCACTGGTCCCCGAACGGGCCGGAGATCAGGCCGATAGCGGTGGGAAGTCCGAAGCCGAGGAACACTGCCAGCCCCGCCTCGGATACCAGGGAGGTATAGTCCCCGGTGGCGCCGCCCAGACCGGCCAGCACCGCACCCATTCCCCCGGCCCGAGTAAGCGTCCATGGGACGAGGATGGCACAGCCTATCAGGATAATGGCAAGCTGCACAACATCAGTTGTAACCGATGCTCTAAGGCCGGATAAGCACGAATAAGAGTAAGCCACCACCGCAAGGATAATTGTCACTCCCCAGAACGGCATTCCGGTAATGGCAGACAGCAATTTTCCCCCGGCCAGGAGCTGGACGGAGGTGGAGAGGGCAGCCAAAGCGCTGAGCTGGAACGAATATGCGCCCTGCACTTTCCGGGACTGATATGCCTCGGCCATGTAGCCAGACAGGGTGATTCCTTCCGGGTACTTGGCCCTCATCCGCTTGGCGAACGGAATGAAAATCAGCAGGCACAGCACATTGGGAACCAGGAACCAGAAGATCCCGGGTATTCCGCTGGTGTATGCCTTTTCCGCAGACACAAAGAGGGAGGGCGCCCAGATCCATGTAGCGGCAATGCTCATGGCAGCTACCCCGGTCCCGATGCGGCGGTCAGCCACATGGAAACTCTCGGCGTCGTGCGTCCGCTTTGTGAATACCGCCGTCGCCCCGATCATCAGGGCGGCATAGACGATAAGCACGATGATACCTAACATCAGAAAACCTCCTTTGTATTACTTCCGCTGGCGGGGCGGCAATACAAAGGGGCGACGTGATATATCCTCCTTCCCAAATATTGAAGCCTCCACGTCCTTTCAAACGATAGGCCGCAGAGGCTTCCGGTATGATTAAGATTTTACAGCATGCAGTATATCACTTCTTAATTGCCCAGTCAATGAACGATTTTTGCCCTCAGATTATCACTTAAAACGGTGCAGCCATGCCGCCAACCACCACCGTTTTGAATAGGGCCATTCGGGGCGAAACGTCCTTACCAAGATGTTTGCGTCGTTTCGGCTGATTTTCATGGACATGAGCAGTTTCACATATCGTTTCCTGGTCATAGTGTACCCTCCAAAAATCTAATTGTAACCTCGGTCCGTTGCCTAACCAACATACTTACAACCGCGTCTGTACAACGCTTAACTACTGTTGACGCTGGAATTTGGTCTGTCAAATTATCTTCACACCATTTTTCTATCCAGTCACCGCCATATCCCACATCGGCAAAGTTAAAGAATTTCTCTGCCATTTTACGGGCATCCTCCATGCTTAACTGATTAACCTCATGCTGGATGGGGAATCTCCGGATCAATGCAGGGTCGAGTCTGTCAAAACGGTTTGTTGTTCCGACAATTATGACGTGGTTATGCAGCCTGTCCATCTCCTGCATAAGCGCTATCACGATGCGGTTCATTTCCCCGACGTCGTTCGATTGTCCTCTTGCCATGCCAACGGCATCAATCTCGTCGAAGCATAAAACGCACGGTGCGGTTCTCGCATATTCAAAAACCTTTCCTATGTTGGATTGCGTTCCTCCAAGATATTGATTAACAAGGCTTGAAAAGCGAACATAAACAAACGGAAGATTAGCTCTGTGCGCTATGTATCTCGCAAGCATGGTTTTTCCGCAGCCGCTTGGACCGTAAAGCATGAGCGCCGGTAGGTAGCTTATGCCAATTTCTGAAAGCCTGTCCGCCACGCTGTATAGAGACAGCACCTCATTCACGGCCACCTCCTCGTTCTTCCGAAGGATAAAACGAGCTTCCGGAAAATCTGTGCAATCCTCCGCTATCAGTAAGTCTCTCAAATTATATGGCAACTCTATGAGCGTCGGGCCTTTCGCTTCCAACTTTTTAAGCTGATGATTTTTGAAACTTTGGTCTTTCTGCGTTGTTATGCCATCGAGTATTATTTTTGCCTGTTGTTGCACCTTGCGTATGTCACCGTCACAAACAAATCGCAGTAGCGTTCTTTCTTGGTCGTTCATCTAACTTTTCCTTTCCGCCTTCGGCGGGTGGCGGAGTTGCCTACCGCACATCGGGCAATAATTTATTTCATGCTCCCAATCACAGCCTGCCATGATGTAGTTTTGACCGTCTCGCTCAATCCTTACGGCACTGCACGAATCCAAGACAATGACATCACCATCACGGCAATATTTGCAGCCATTCTCGTTCTTCTCAGCCTCCTGCTGGGCACGGAGGGCGGCTAAAGCCATCTTAGCGCTTTCGAGACGGAATTTTGCGACCATCTTAAAACCTTCAGCCGTGTCATCCTCGCTGTAGCTTTCGAGCGCTTTTTTTGCATCTTCAACCCTATAAGAAAACCATTGAATTGCTTCCTCAATCTTCATTTCCTACCTCCTATGTCTCCAAAATTCTGATCCCGTACCGCTCCAGCATCAGTTTGCGCTTGATAATGAAATCCTTAGTCCTGACGCCTTTAGAATCTTCCACTATGGTCTGCCCGTCTTTCAGGTAAACAAAATCCGCTATGTATGCGCACTCTCTTTCCAGCAGCGGCCCATGCTTCAAGCCGCCTCTGGGGCCGGTGATAGAAGGTCCATACTGTGCAGGTATCAGGACATATTTCACTTGCCGCCGAAGGCCTGTAATGGCCCCGGCCCGTTCCATCAGACGGAGGGCACACCATCTGGCGTACTCTTTTCGGCTGTCGAAGGTCTGTCCGTCCGCCTGGATCTTTTTGGCGTGGTACTTGCTCATCTATCTATCTCCGCCGGCAAACGTACCGGTAACACCATCCTAAACCCGGTCTTTTTTCTTGTCATGATATATACCGGGTTATTTGGGCCTGTAAATTCAAGGACGATTGTATTTCTACTTCCAATCTGGGTAGAAGTGGCTTTGGCTGCTTTGATAGCGTCTATGAGATATTCCGGTGTGAACCCAATACGGAAAGTGACTTCCCGTTCTTTCATGTAATCCTCATAATTCAGATATTCGCCTTCTGGCTGTTCACAACCAAAAATATTCCCATTGCAGAGTATTATGGCTTTTTCGTCTTCCAGAGATATATAAACTACCGTGTTTTTGGGAAATTTGCGGCACGGGCGAATGTAAACGGTAAAATCTTCGCTTATTTCAAATACTGCGGCGGTTTCCACACTCAAACGGTAGCCGTCACAGGCGGTAGCAGTGACTTCCTGCTTTTCAGCGTTGAACTTAAGCTGTATGTATTTATATATCTCTCGTGAACTTCTCGGTGAAGCGATAAAATCTTTTGTCGCATCAATAAGTCGGTTCATATCTTCACTAAGAATTTCTGCTTTCTTCATTTCTTTCGCCCGTCCTTCTCGTGGAGTTTCTTGATGTAGGGGCATCCTTGCCCCATGAAATTCTCGGTCGGATCCCAATCTTCCAAGACAACCTCTTGCGTCACGTCACAGATACTGTCGCCCTCTCCGATGTAGATGCAGTTTGGGCAGACATCCGGGTTACAGTACATCTCCCGCTTCTTCATGCCGTCTCATCCTTCCTCGGGAATTGCGCCGGTAGAGGTCCCTCCGGCTCGTCCATCTTCGCCCCGCAGTGGGGGCAGGCATCCGACTTGTGATAGTCGCTCTCATAGTTGAGCAGCGCCCCACCTCCGCACCTGGAGCAGGTTGGCGGTTTGTCGTGCCCGTTGTCAATCCAATGCCCGTGCTTCACCGGGTCTATGGTAGGCGCTTGCCTTTGGTTCCACTGTGCAATAACTTCTTCTGGCGTTCCTGCACCTGACGTTTGTAAGCCGCATGATTGACATTCGACCCAAATAATATCTGGCTGGTGTATGTCCATACCGACATAAGCGCCGTTGCTGTCAATCTCTGGTTCCTCGTATCCGTTGTCCTGTAACCATGCCTCACCGCCGCAGCACGGGCATGGTTTGAGCGGTTCTAGCGGGTGGTCAAATTCATCATTCCAGTCATCCCACCTGTTGTAGTTGTTAAACACGCCTATCCCTCCTTGCTGATCTGCTCAAACTCGATCACCCACACCCAGGGATTAGAGGCCCAGCCGTATTTTTCGCAGTCAGAGGGCTTGATGGTTCTGTCCCAAATTTCAATGAAATGTGGTAACGCCGGGAACCATTCATGCCATGTGCGTTCATTATTCGGCGTATCTTGCGGATCAGTTGACACCATCACCGGCTGTGCGCCCTCTTTTCGCGCCTCATCTTCGGTAATATCCCACAACCGCTCCACCCGCACGTCTGTTACTCGCAGGAAGATACGGGCCGCTTCACGGGGCATATGGATTGACGGATGCCAGCGCGCATCACCGTTTATATTGTGACTCGAACGATATACATAGCATCCTTCGTGACTGTCGGGAGGGTAATTAAAGCACTGGCCAGTTTCATCCCCTTCACAATTACAGCAATAGAATCGTTCCCACGTCTCCCGCACGTAGAGGATGTCGCCGGGCTGATATTGATATGTAGAAATGATATCGTCGCAATCTTCCCATTCCTTGGGGCATACATCATCTGCGAAAACATACCACCTTCCAGTGTAAAACAGAGGTTGCGGCTTCATTACCCGCCGCGTCACCGTCTTCCGTTTGTCCAGAATGGCCCGGACCATTTCCGTTCTGAACAGGATCGGCTTAACCGCCATTTTCTTCCGCCTCCTTTCCAATTGGACATTCTTCGACGTCTTCGCCTCCAATAATAAAGTGGTCAAGATACCATGCGCAGCAGGCCGGCTCTTTGCTCTTTTGTGCCTGGACATTTACAAAGCAATCATCACATTTCATTTTTATCGGCTCCTTTGATATCATGATATCAAGTTCCAACAAGCTCCAACAAGATTTACAACAAGCTAGGCATCTTTTCCCTTCACCTCCAGCAGCTCCGGGTTGTCCCACCGGTTTCCGGCAACAACAGCATCATAATCACAATTAAGGAAAAAAACGATGTCATTTCTGAGTCCGCATTTACAAGACTGCTCTGTTTTTTTGTTTCCCGGCACAAGGTAGAATCCCATATATCCGACCTCGTGGTCAGTATTTTCGACTCCTCCGCACCGGCCAAAGGCAACTACAAACCTATATTGTTCGATATTTCCATCTAGGACAGATAGAATATCCCCCTCGAAAATCTTCTTCCCGTTCTTATCCGACAGCCCCGTGTACTGTCCGATGGTGGCAGGGTCAACCTCGTACCAATCCGGGCTGTTGTACCCGTCCGCCGGGAAGATATAGCACTCTCTCTTGTCGTGTACCAAGTAGGACAGATCGCCCTCGAACCATTCTGTTCCGCCTTTTTTGCGGCCCCGGAAAAGGATCTCCCTGTTCATTCGCTGGTCGCCTCCTGCAAACTACGCTGGACAATCCCGGCAATAACCCAAAATGTATGTCTCTCATCGGCCATAGGTCTACCGGGATTGCGTTCATCCCACGTCTTGGAGCATTGGGGGCAATACAGAGCCCGACCATAGCTGCCCCAACCGCTCTTTATAGCCTCTTCCGTTTCATCAATCCGATTTTTAATAACTTTGGTTGCTCCGCAGTTGCTGCATTGCAAGCGCACTGCTATCTTTCTAGGCATTTCCGCTCGCCTCCTTGTTCCAATAGATTTGATTTTTATCATCGCCGTTTCCTTCCATTGACAGCAAGCTTACAACAAAATCCCCACAAGCTACACCAACCTCAAGGCTCATCTGCCCTGGCATGATCTTTTCTGCCCGCATCCGGGCCTCCTTGTACTCGTTGTACTTTTGCCGGTAACGGTAGCTGGGTCCGAAGATGGCCCACGCCGCCTTGACCACGTTGGGCTCGTAGGGTTGGATCAGCTCCAAATCTTGGACAGCCTTATAGGAGATCGGGCAGCCGCAGCATCCGGTCCTGGTCAGCCCGTAGACCTCGTAAGCATCACTGTACCTGATCCCATAGGAGTCCTTATACCAGGCCTTGTCGGTATCGCTGACATAGTACAGCGGCCGCAGCCGATACTGCCCGCTGCTGGTCTCGGTAAAGCAAAGAGAAGTATTGTCTTTTCGCGGTACGGATCTCATCCCTCCCTCGTCCCGGCGCTCTCCAGTAATAATCATGTCGTAGTCCTTCTGGACCCGATGTGCAGCTTGTTTTTTGCAGCAGTCGCAACACTGTGCGCTGATTTTGAAATCCGGCGGGCACTCAGCGATAAAGTCCCTCATGTACTTGCTGCTGTTGATCACCAACTGGATATTTGGCCGTGGCTCCCCGGCAGCGTTGCAGCAGCACAGGAAATTGATCAGGCTCTCGCAGCCGGGATAGCGTTCTTTCAGTTCCCGGCGCTTGGCCGGCTTATCTTCCGCCTGGTCGTACTCCTCCGCAATGGAAAGTGGTACGTCCTTTTTCTGCCACTCGGATAATCCGGCGGACATGATCTTGGAGACAAAGGGGATCCCATATTTCCGGGTGGCGTTGACGATATTGACTTTCGGCCGGACGGTCTCAATCTCCACGCCATATTTCCGGGCCGTAGCCTCCACATGGTCCTTCGTGGCTTGCATCTCCAGCCCAGTGTTGAAAAACACATACTTGATCGGAGGTAGGCTGAAAACCTTCCGCGTCCGTTCAATCAGGTCAATCAAAATATCGCTGTCAGATCCGCCGGAATAGGAGCAGATCGCTTTCGGGTGTTGCGTCAGCCTCTTGGCGATAATACTCTCGATTGCCTGAAATTTCGCAGGCGCATCAAAATCTGCATAGGCTGGCCGGTCGGTATAGGCCCTGCTCTTGTATCCTTCCTGGTTGTTTTGAATGTACATGGCTGCTCTCCATCACCGCCAGTTTTTCTTCGACCGTTTGTAATTTGGTTTCGCAACCTCCGGGTAGCGGGTTGCAAACGGGACTAGGCTTTCACCGAAGATCTCTCTGAGCATGGCATCCAGATGCTCCTGCTGCACGTCGGACTCAACCTCCATGCTCCAGGCATCGCCAAGCTCTCGCTCATATTGGTAGAGCGCTTCAAACAATTTTCGGATCCGGTCCGCGCCGAAGGTGTCCTTGCCCATGACCGCCGGATCGTGGAGGCAAAGACACATTAAATCAAAGCATTTCTGCATACCAATCTGCATTCCTATGCTCAGAGAGGCTTGCTCAATTTCCCGCTGTTTTTTGAGATAAGCGTTTGGCATATGATCTGTCCTTTCTTTTTACGCCTCCAGCAAATCAAAGAGGCTGAAATTATCATCTGTCCGCTCATATTCCTGCAAATAGCCTACTGCGTCCCGAAAATAATCGCTGTTCAGCTCAACCGTGTATCCTTTCCGCCCCCCCTTAATTGCCTCTAAGGCAACAGTGCCAATACCACCGAAGGGGTCAAGGACCAGATCGCCGGGGTTAGAATAGCGGTTGATGAGTCGGTCCACGATATCAAGCTGGAGCGGGCACACATGAAGCTGCTGCCGGCGCTGGCTCTGGGTGGTATTGAGAGTCCTCATCCGGTTGATGTCGTCCCACACCTGATCGGTCCAGCTCCCCGGCGCCACTACCATAAAAGTCGCGGGCAGGTGTCCGTCTTCATCCAATTTTTTTGCCAGGGCTACATGGTCTGCATAGCTGTACACGCTGCCACGGCTGAACTTTCGATAGGCAGCTTGAAGCCGATCTACCGGCATCTTCTCCAGCTCTTTCTTTGTCAAAAGCCGGTCTCCGCTGGATCTCCAAAATCCATGGGCGTCAATCTGCCACTGGGCACGGGTATAATCGTCTTTGGACTTTACCACCGGCTCGTCGGCATAGGCTTTTGAGTGATCAGTTGGCAGCTTGCGGAACAGCAGGATGTACTCAGGACATCCAACGCCCATCTTGGAGCCGTCCTTGCACTGCTCGGTCCACCCCAGCCGGTAGGTCTGATTGTTCTCTCGGACCACGTCGGTGACCACGGTGATCATGCCGAAGTAAGCAAATCCGTGGCGCATATAGTGTTCGATGCACAGCGCATGGAAGGGTTCCATCGTGGGCATCCCCATTCCGGTGGCGTTGCCAAACAGCACCCGATCCTTGACATGGCAGCAGAAAACCCGGCCCGGTTTCAGAACTCGAAGCAGATTGGGTGTTAAATAATCCATCTGCTCAAAGAACTTCTCGGTATCTTTGTTGTGCCCGAAGTCGTTATAACTTGGGGTGTACTCATAATGGTTTGAAAAGGGAATTGAAGTTACGATCAGATCTACGCTGTCATTCTCCATTTTCTTAGTTTCCTCGACGCAATCGTTATTGACTGCAACAAAGTTTTTCCCTTTTACTTCCACACGATCAACTCCTATGCTTCTGGCCATGGCTTCCGCCATCTGGACTCCACCTAGGCCGTATTTTTTCACGATTTCCCGCATTCGCTGCTGCAGGTGGTTGTGCTGCTTCCATTTTTCCATCAGCGTCCGGTAAATGGGATCTTCGGCCTCGGTGCAGATGATGTCGATGATCACCGTCTCTGTCTGGAGGAACCGATAGATACGATGGATCGCCTGGATAAAATCGTTGAACTCATAGTCAATGCCGATAAATATAGCCCGGTGACAATGCCTCTGGAAATTGCATCCGGAGCCGGACAGACTCTTTTTCGTCGCAAACAGCCGGGTTTTCCCTTCGGAGAAGTCAATAACCCGATGTTCGCGCTCATCGTAGTCCATAGATCCGTAGATATCCACCACATCCGGTATGGCGGCTTTAATGGCATTTCGTTCGGCCTCTAAATCATGCCAGAGCAGAAAATGCGCTTCCGGATCGCTATCTACAATTTCCTTTGCTTTTGCCACCCGAATCGAAATGCTTTCCCGTTTCTCTTTTGCCGCTTCGGCTAGATACATTGTTACATCGTTGATGATCTTGTACTGACCGTCTCGGTCGAGATTGCTGTTGTAACCCTCGGCTACCACATGGCGGCGAATCTCCAGCGGCGGAAGGTCATAGCCTTCATCCGGATATCCCAGATCGGAGGGCGTTGTCAATACCAACGCCCATGAGCTCACCCAAAGCCAAAACTCATCCTCTTTGTGCGGGTATAGCGTCAAGTTATTGGCTTTGGTACTGTCCCTCTGAAAAAACCGGGTCAGGGCCTGGCCGGTGTCCATGATCTCCAGGAAGCCGGCATAATGGATCAGCTCTTTGTACTTGTTGGGAGACGGTGTAGCTGTCGCAACCAGCTTATACGGTATGCCCTTAAACTTGTCCAAAAATGTCTGATATGTTTTGCTGCCAAAGGATCTAAGGACCGACGCTTCGTCCAGTACAGTTGCTGTGAAGACAGCCGGGTCAATATCCCCATCCCGGACCCGCTCATAGTTCGTCATGAGGACTGCAGCATCCTGATTGTCATTGATTTCGGCCATTGTGCGGACATAGACTGGCGGACTTGACCATCCCAGCAGTTCCACGGCGTCCCGGCAAAACTCCTGCCGTACCCCGAGGGGTAGTACGATGAGCGCCTGACCTCCTTGGTGCGCTGTAACTAAGCGGCAAAATTCAAGCTCCTGCACGGTCTTTCCAAGGCCAAAAGACTCAAACAGTCCCCTTCTCCCGCCTTGAACAGCCCAACGCACAGCATCTGCCTGGTGCGGTTTCAAGGCGGGATTGACTTCATCTGGATCAACTGCAAATCCTGTCCGCTTTGCCAGAGCGATTTTCCCCCGCAAAAAATCCAGGTACGTCATGTCTCTATTCCTCCAGATTTACCGGAATCAAATCGCCGGGGTGGACGCTTGGGAAAAGATTTTGGTTAATTCTTCCGATTGTGCCTACTACGATGGAACTCTCATCGTCTTCCGTAATGTAAAACATTGACCCGTCAAAAATCGGTTTATCGTCCCAAAGTGTAACTCTTGACTTTCCGATGCCGATTGCGTTCATGCTCACCCACTTTGCCCCCACTGCCTTGCAGATTGCCAGCTCCGGCTCGGTCAGGAGCGAAGTGCGAATGATGGCTTCGGGATGGGCGATTATTTTTATCAGGTCTTCCTCGCAGTCACAGGCAAGCCAGCCATTGTTATCGTCCCAGTACTCCCTCACGCCAGAGTGGATGCGGTACAACCCGAAACACCCTGGATAACTCCACGTTTTGTCTTCTTCCACCCCCAGCACCTTGGACAGGGGAGACTTTGCTAAATTTTCCATATTCATTCTCCTCCGCAAATTGTTTCATCGGCTGTGTCTTCTTCGCGGGAATTCTTACATCCGAAAACGGCCCGCCGGATCGCTCCGATTTTGAGTTCCCAGTAGTCGTAACGCTCTTTGCAGGGGCGGAAACATTGCTTGATTCTGGTACAGTGTTCGCAAGGGCTACACGCAATTTCAGTGTTTTCTGCCATGTCACATCACATCCTTTTTAGGCCATCGACACCAAACATCAGAGCGGCGATTCTCTCACAGGCGATGTCGATGTCCTTGTAGATGGTACGCTCCACCACGCCCTCAGCCCGGGCCAACTCTGGCACCGTCCGGCGTCGCTCGTTAATGTAGAGTCCGTCAATGACCCGCCAGCGGCGCTCGTCCTCCGGAGTACCGGTATAGGTGCAGTACGCCTTGTAGAGCGCCATCATGGTCTCCATGTGCTTGACGATAGTAGCGGTCCGTGCAACGGACTGCTTAATGCTCTCCACGAACAGGGTATTGTCTCGTCCGGGCATCATCAGATCAGCCAAAATCTCCTCGGGGGATTCGTAGTCCTCCACCTTGAAGACTGCGTTGGCAACGTGAGTTTGAAACACGCGGTAATTCCGCAATAGCAGTTTCGTATTACGGAGGCGGCGATCCGCCGCCTCCCGACGCTCTCGCTGGCGCTCTCTGTCCAGCGTTTCTATTGCCGCCTTTGCTCCGGTTTCAGCGGCAAGTTTCACGATCTCATCAGTGTTCATGGGTTTCCCACCTCCGGTTGCTTTACTGCTCAGTTGTCAAAGTCACTTCTGCGGCCTATCCCTCGGAACTGGTCTCCAACAGATTGCACGTTCCATTCTGCATGGCCTTTTCCTCATCGGACATCTCATAGCCCAGGGAGATCAGGAAGTCATAAAGCTGGTCAAGGTCATCATTGGCCTTGTAGACGTGGTGATAGGCGCCGTCGCTCCATTCCATCTTCCAGTACCCGTTCTCGTCGTTATCGCAGGAAGCATAGGCGCAGGCCAGGAGGGCGTACTCGGGGTTCAGCTCCATCTCGGCTTCGACCATGGCCCTGAGTGCAGCAAAGTCGGTGTCGTCATCAATGTCCAGATCCAGCAGCTCGGCCAGCAGTTCGGTGTTGATGTCGTCCGATCTGTACCCGCCGTTGCCCACGATGATGCTGGCGGCGTACTTCATGATCTGCAGGGCGTTCCGCTTGGCCGCTCCGAAGCTGGAGACGAACTCGGACCGCAGGGCGAAGTGTCGCTCAGTGATTTCCTCCAGCTCGTCCCCGGCGCGCTCAAACTCCCGCTCCCGTTCTTTACGCTGAATGTCCTCCTCGGTTTCGAGCCGGTCCCGGTGGTCCTTGTAGATGTAGATCTCGGTGTCGCTGATGGTGTAGTAGTAACCGACCGTATCAGTGTCCGCCGGTCGCTCCACCTCGGCGCGCTGGTTCCACTTGTGATAATTCGCGTGGTAATCCATTGGGACCTCAGTATCTCCCACATAGCCTCGCTTCGCAATTTTTGTGGCAAAGGCGGAGACGTCCGCCTCCCACTGGGCCAGCCGCTTTTTGAGTTTGTCGTCCTCGATGGCCTTTTTCAGCGCATCCCGGAAGTTGGCCGTACCGATCGCATCTAGGGCCCGGTTCTTCAGCTCGGGGGCCTCGATCCGCTCCAGCTCCAGGTAGTCCTGAAGTGTGGCCCCTCGGGCCTCGGACTTCTTGAACTTATCCGGGTCTAACTCCAGGAGCTTCACCCGGCGGCGGATGGTGCTCTTGGAGAAGCCGCTGTCCTTGGAAATACTCTCCACCGTCTCCCCCATGTCCAGCATAAGCTGGAAGCCCTGGGCCTGCTCATACACGGTAAGGTCGCTCCGCTGAATGTTCTCCATGAGCATGGTCTTGATCTGCTCCTGGGGAGTCATTTCAGCGATGACACAGGGGACTTCGGAGATCCCCGCCTTTTTGGCAGCCGCCAGCCGGCGATGGCCGATGATAACTGTGTATCCATCAGAAATATCGCCTACGCTGGGGTCGTCTTTGTACTGCGTAAGGGCCACCTCTCGCGGGACACCCTCCCGCTTTGCCATTTGAATATACTCGTCACGAGTGGCCCGGCAGCCTGCAACCACGGTCAGATTCTGGAATATCCCGTTGGCCTTGATGCTGTCGGCCAGCTCTGTAAGATCTCCTAAGTCCTTGCGGGGATTGTTGGGGTGGGGATGAAGCAGGTTTACCGGCAAATAAATCATTTCGGTCATGTTGCGCTCCTTTCAGTCATCGGTTTCTTTAACACCACAGATGTACTTGGCCCGGCGCAGAGCGGCGGGGCTCCGCTGGGCCTGCCACGCTCCCTCACTGGGGGCCCACCTGAATCCGTAGCTCTTGAGCCTTGCCCGGACCCCATCGTCCGGCTTCTCATCAAAGATGATTTGCACCCGGTTGATTTCCTCGTTGGTAACGATTCTGCCGCCCTCAAATCCGATTGAAACGCACTCCATCTCGTCAACAGCTCGAAGGGCCTCCATCCGCTTTTTCAACCGATTGATTTCGGCATTACGGTTGGACAGGCACCAGGCGGGGACCGGGCGGCGCAGGCGTTCCGGCTCTTTTGACAGTTCCGCATCTATGTGTGCAGCCTTGTCATCAGGCAGGCCGGGAAACCCTCTTATAGTCTTATGCTTGCGGTAATAGGCATTACGGGCCTTGTCCATATTCTGGGCAGCCTCCAAAGCCTGAAGCTTGACGGCCAGCTTGTCCAGGGCATTGGGATCATCGCCGCTAATAGCACGGTTATTCGCGGCAGCCTCAGCCCGGCTTTCGTAGTGGGCCGCTTTTTGGTCATGGACCATGGCACGGTCCATAGCTGCCGCACTCCGCTCCCGCAGTCGGGGAAGTTGGGGCCTCCCAACGATATTTGGCTGGCCGAAGGGAATATCCTTTACCAAGTCGTGGCTCTGTTTGAACTCCGCAGCAGCCAGGTCGGCCTCTTTTTTGGCGCGGGCTTCCAGCCGGTCGATTCGCGCCTGGCGGCGCTCCTCATAGTCTTCTCTGCCAGACATCAGGCGTCCTCCTCTTCCCAGGTGTAGGGGTAGCAGAATACATGCCCGCCGATGGTGCCCCACACGTTGTCGTTCTCGCCTGTCTGGCTGAAAAACACGACCTCCAAAGGCAGGATATTGGGGCCATTAAGCGCAGCGTTAATTGCGTCATACTGCACATAAGTAGGGTTAGCTCCATCAATGCGCTCAATCGTTGTAAATTGTCCCTCTTCGTAAATCACACCGGAGAACGAATTGGGGAAGTATGGAGAAAGGATCCGGTTAAGGACTACTTCTGCAGCAGCTTGCTGCCCTTCAAATGGTTCTGTACCGGCCTCCAGCCAAAGCACTTTGGCGAAGACATCTAGTTCCTCAGCCGATAGGACAATGGATTCATACCTGCCCAGTGGCGGGGCAGTTTCTGCGGGCTGTTCAGTCGGCAAATATGTAGTATCTGTCGGTTCCTCCACCGAGAGTCCTTCTGTACTACAATGCGCTTCCTGTGTTGGATCAGATTCAATCGGTACTGTCGGCGGCAGCGTTGCAATGGTGACGATCGTGTTATATCCACTTTGCGATTCTGGATAAGATACACACCCGATCATGATCAACGGCACCAGCATGAGCAGTACAATAGCCTTCTTTGTCATATTGAATACCCTCCTTTGTTTTCTTCTTGTTCTTGGTCGTAAATTTCTGCCTGGGCCAAGGTGCCGATTCTGCGCTGCGCCAAGCGCCCAAGTACTCCGTTGATGTAGCGCCAATCTCCAGGCTTTCCGGCCTGAGCAGCCTGTTCAAACGCATACATCAGCAAGTCGATGCGATCCTTCGGAAAAGTCACCCGGAAACTATGGGAATGCTCGTCCATCTCGCTGACATGGATGGCCTGGAACACATTTGCCCTGTCGGTATCCGTGGGAGGCCGATGGGTAAATTTCGAGAAAATGACATCTGTGTAAACAGAGACAGTCATAAGGTTTTCCGGTGTTACGCCAAGGTAGGACCTGGCATTCAGGCCACGGCTGCTCAAATAATCAGCGGCAATTTTCTCGGCATCCGCGCGCGCGTCACCACCAACAGAGAAAGATATATTATTCTCTACTTGACTAGACTCTACTACGCTAGCCTCTCCTGACCTATCCTGTGTATCCAAACTGGATACATTGCCAAAACCCGTTGGCATTGCTGGATGTTCGCTTTCTGTGTCCGGTTTGGATACAGAACGGATACATGGCTTTGCACCGTCTCCAGGATGGTCTGTATACGCACCTCCGGGCTTTAGATACAGGGTTCCTTTTTCCTCCTGATACAGCGTTGGTTTGTAACGGTCCTTTTGGATGTAGTTAGAGATCTTCCAATGCTTAAGCACCACTACTCCACTGCTAAACGCCAAAATAAACCGTTTTGCCATCAACAGGCGAAGATCATCATCTGCAGCGCCCACCAGCTTCTGGATGCGCCGCGCATTACTGACAAAACCGTCATCATCCGCCCGCATGCCAAGGTGGAAATACAGCGCTTGAGCAGACAGCGGCATATCCATAAAGGCATCTGTATCCACGATCTGCAGAGAAAACATTCTACGTTGCGCCATGTGTTACCGCCTCCTCAGAATGGCAGATCTCCGTCGTCTTTGCTCTTAAAATCTCGCTCTACAGCCAGAGAAAATGAGGCAACTGGGGTGCCGTTTTGTGTGTGTCTCAGCTCCGGATCGCGGGTCAGGCGGTCCATCAGGACAACGTGGTTAAGCATCGACACTCTCCCCCTGCTCCAAATCGGCCATAGCCCTATCCTTGGCCTGGGCATCAGACGTTACCATCAGGGATTCGAGGTCAAGAACACGCTTGGCGTACTTGACTATGTTATTGACCTCGTAACCGGCACAGTCGCTCTCAAATGCGCTGATGATCATGTCGAGAATGGCTCCTTTTTTCATCAGCAACCGATATTCCTCAATTGGAATCGTCACGGTAGCCTCCAGAGAAATCCGCATGTCGGTCTTTTCGCTCATGTTCTTAGCTCCTTGTTATAGAGTAGTAGTTTTTAGTGACCCTCTCCAAGGTCATGTGCTACACTGTAAGGGATGCTGCTGCACAGCTCCGCTGTTGTGATGTAGTTACAACATCCTTTCCTCACGGTCTCCATTCTTCCTTGTACTGGCGATCTGCTCGGGCGTGTCGGTATCGATCCCCAGGCTCTTCGCAACGTAGACCGCCCCGTCAATGAGTCTGGACATTTCTTTGCTGTCCAAGGTATGGGTTCGCTTGTAGAACAGGTAGCAGCTGTACTCCCGCCCCTCCAATGTCATAGACTTGTACCAGCGGGTGTAGGGATAGAAACTGTCAATATCGGCGCCAGCAGGAAGCATAGCTCCCATGACGTTACCGTCCTCGTCCCGTGCAATGGCACCGTATTCTACGACCAGGCCCCGCTTTACCTCGTCATCGCCGAGGCCCTGGGCCTCAGCGATTTTGTTGACGAGGACGTGGAAGTATGCGTTGGCATCCTTGCTCCGGGGTTCCCGCCATTTTTTAATCTCCACATTAATCTCGCAGTCTTTGAGACGGTCGAAGTCTTCACGGAAATCTCGAGTGACGGTGACGGTAATGTGCTGTTCTCCACGGGGGCCAAAGGTCAGATCCCGCAGTTTGCCCCTCATAAGGCTAACCACTTTTCTCGGTATAGGCCCATGAGGCCCTGGACGGTCAGCCAGTCCAGAAAATCGGCAATAATCGGATAGATGCTTAGTGTTTCCTCTCGCCGGTACTGTTCCGTCCACACATCGATCCCGTTGCTGATGAGGTAAGTAAAGCTCCGCGCCTCTGGGATCAGCGATAAGTACACCGGATGCTGTGTACTGCCAAAATATTTCCCCCGCTCATATTTACTGGAGAATTTAATATCATAAATTTCTCCGGCTTTCAGAGCGTCGAGCCGCCCATACAAGACAAGGGTCATATCATTGACACAGATCTCTTTCCGGGCCTTATATTGGAGGATCCCTCCGTCTATGATACTGGCAACGGTAGCCGCCGCACAGTACCAGTTATTCCGGGTATCATGCGTCCCGCCAATAATCGCCGTCACAAGGTTCTCAAAGTCGATGCCTTTCTGCATGGCCTCGGTGGTGGGCGTCGGCTCCCGCCGCAAGATCTGCATGAACTCTCCCATGGGGTCCTTCTCGGAAGTCGCATCCTCGCGGGGGTTTTCCTTCATGGTATAGAGCCAGGCAGACAGTAGAGAGTGGGTCATCAGGTAGCGGTCCAATCACACCGCCCCCTTGTTGCCCCCCTCGTCCGGCGGCGCAGGTGTGTAGGCTTTCAAAACCCGATCAAAAAACAGATTGCAAGCTTTGATCTTGGCGTTGAACATGACATTGATTTCTTTTTCCGAGGTCAGCGCATGCTGAATTGCTCTCATGCGCGGCATTGCGGCGGTGGCGCTATCTGCATCCGTTACAGAATCCACAATAGCGCGGCCCTCCGCCATAGCGGCATCGTATTTTGCCTGCACCTCCGCATTCCGCTCTAGCTCGGCGGTAGTGCGGGCATTGTATGTGGCAAACAGTTTGGTCAGGAAGTCGTTGGGGCTGGTAGGCGTCAGGGCCGGAATCTTCCAGATCCCGTTAATGCCGCGAGTGCCCTTGGCAAAATAGCGCTCACAGTTGGAGAAGCCGATCGTGCGGTCGTTGCCGTAGATCTCCACGAAGCCACCCAAATCCATAGGCTCCCAGACATCCTCTTTCGTACCGCCCTCCACCTTCAAGCGCAGCCGCACGTTCTCGCCGTCTTTATCTTCTTTCGCGTGGAAAACAATGACGATGTTCTTCTGGAGCTCATAGAAGCAGTAGTCCATCAGGCGGTTAAACTCTCGTTTGATGACGCCGTACCCGGGGAGGGAGAGGGAGCCGTCGCGCTTGCCGTTCTTGGGGTCCTTGCGGATGGCCCAGAGGGACATAAGGGAAATCAGTTTGCCGCCTGTGTCGAAGACAAGCGTGTCGAAGTCCCGGAGGTTCTCGGGGGTCAGATCCTCCAGGATTTCGTCGTAGCTCTGGGGCTGGATGTAGGGCTTGCGATAGCGGGGCTCGATGCGGTCGATCCCAAAGTCCACGTCGATGTGCAGGGGGTTGGGGGCCGACAGGGCCAGGGTGGACTTACCGATGCCGGGATAGCCGGCAATCAGCATACGGATTTTTTTCGCACCTTCACGGATTTCATTAGGATTGCGGATCATAGTAGTTACTCCTTTCAGTCGTTGGTAACTCTCGTTACCGTGATTCTCTCGTGGCACCGGCGGCCTAAGTTGCCGCCTGGTCCGGCCATTTGGGTCCTCATGAACTGATTCTCCGAGTAGTAGTCGGCGCAGTTCAAGATGCCCTCGTACCTGTCAGGGTGGAATGCCCGGAAGATGGCGCAGGCCGTCTTGGTGTCCGGAGCCTCGATTTCCGTCCAGCCACCCACGAAGGGCTGGCCCTCTAAGCCGTAGGTGAAATAGAACTTAGCCACCTTGCGCCGCCTCCTTGGCCTGGTGGTAGGCTTTCAAGAGGGATTTGGCCTCTGCCGCCACTTTGCTGGCCTCATCATCGGACAGGCCGACGATATCCGGCTCACCGTCTACAAATCCCTCTTTCATGATTACGACGTTGCCTACGATGGGCTGGCCGTGGATCTGGGCGCCGTACAGCAGACTGCCGTACACATTCATGTCCAGGTCCTGCAACAGGCCTTCCTCGTTGACAATCATCACATAGGGACGATTCAGACACATCGGATGGACGATCTCAATCCATCCACCAACGGCCTTTCCGACCGATTCATGCAAGGGCGCAGTGAATTCATGGACCTCCACATCGGACTTAGTCGTAACAACAACGCCTTTCATAGGTCCTCCTTTTCTGGGAAACACTCGGGCGCATCCCAAGCGTCCAGGGTATTCATGCAGACGTCACAGCCGACGCTCTCGCCGGAGCGGTTCCGGTAGATGGTTTCGCACTCCGCACCGCAGACGGGGCAATGAGGCATTGGCGGCTCCTTACCATCCGGGTAGCCTGTCCGCTCCATATTGACGATCACGGGGTGGTCGGGGATATCATAGGGATTCACTTTGCCGCCTCCCCCCTCAGAGCTTTCATGACTACATCGTACAGCCATGCCTGACTTGACAGATAACCGCCTTCTTGCACACGGCGCTCCAGAAGCGCATAGTCCTCATCTTTCATCCGGAAGGTCAGTTTGCGGGCAAGCCGCCGATTGGGCTTCCTGCGGCTTTCAGGGGCAGTTATAACCGGTGTGTTGGAATCCCGTTCCAGCTGGACTCCGTATGCCGCGCAGATCGTGCGAAGTCCTTCCGGGTGGATAATGACGCCATACTTGTCATAGGCCTCGCATTGGGCCAGGAGTTGCCGGTTAAACTTGGGGAATACATTCCGCACTACCAAGGCCATGTCTTTCCCCATAGCGCCGGTCTGCTGACGGATCTGCCGAAGGCGCAAACAGTCATTGACATTTGGCCTCGGATCTGATAAACTAGTGTCGGTAGAAATACCGCTTTGTTTTGAAGGCATCGCCGGGGCGTCGGCGGTGTCTTCTTTTTCGTTTCTTTCGTTCTGGCAGTCGCACCGTTCCCCGGGGTCCAGGTGGGCTCCGCAGTACGGGCAAGTTTTGTAGTACATAGATTGTCTCCTTTCTTTAATTGGTGGGCGAAACACCGGCTGGATCATTCGCCCAGTTGGTTTTGCTCCGCAGCGCGGGCTGCTTCTCGCGCTGCCAACCACTGCTGATATTTTTCTTCGACGCCAGGTTGCTTGAAGTACTCAATCACCGCATGGTAGGCAGCGTGCAGCAGATCAAAGCGGACATATTCGGGGATCTGCGTCACATCAACATGCACCTGTCGCTGCTCTGCCATTGCCACGACTACACCTCCTCCCCTGTCAAATAGTCAAGAGTCGCAGCGGCCCCAAGCCGTTCCAGGGATTCCATCGTCACACCGTCCGCCTGCAACTGCCGGCCCTTCTTTTCATAAAGACGGAGATCGTACATATACTGCCGACGCCGGTTGCGAATACGTTCCTCTTTCCTGGCCAGAGCGACCAGCGGGGATTTTTGCAGCCGGGCGATCTCCGCCTCAACGGCTTCATCTGTGGGAAATTCAATTTTGGGCATTCTGTTATCTCCTTCCCGCTGTTATTTGTCTAAAATTTTATGCGCTTTCGTCAAAAAAAAGTGCTGCAACAGTGGTCTCAAGCGCATCTGCGAGACTCTTCAATGTCTTAGTAGAGACATTTCGATCGGTATCGGTCTCTATAGCAGATATTGTTTGCCTAGAAATACCGCTTTTTTTGGATAATTCTTCTTGAGATAAGCGCAACGCTTCTCTTCGCTCTCTGATTTTGTAGCCCATTGGTTTCACCTCCTGTATATATATATTGTCTAAAACTTTTGACATCCCTATATTACACCCTCGCACCATGTATGTCAAGTGCTTTTGACAAAAAATGTCAAATAATTTTGTCGCCCCCCATTGACTTTTCATCTCCCACAATGTAAAATAGATTTTACAACCGCAAGGGAGGGAACATCCAATGACTCTGGCAGCGTTAATCCTTGATTACCGGAAAAAGCATGGCCTGTCACAGCGGCAGCTCGCTGCGCAGTGTAAACTGTCAACAGGTTATATTTCGCTTATTGAAAAGGATGTTAATCCTCAAACCGGGAAAAAGATGGTGCCCACGCTGGCCGTGCTGAATAAACTCGCTAAAGGAATGGGCCTTACAATCGATGAGCTTCTGAACACCTGTGATGATATGCCAGTTAATTTGTCTGAAAAAACCGCCCTCGTTGGCGAGGACGGTTTTGATGAGTTGGATCTGGAGATTATATCAATTATATCGAATCTGTCTCTACATAAGAAGAAAGAGGCACTAGGCTTTCTCCGTTACCTTGAAGCACGAGAAGATATGTAAGAAGTTCCTGTTTTTGGGTTTGGGTTAGTTGACCCAGTAATCGCAAAAGTAGAAGAAGCTCTTTGCTGGATATCATTACTACAACTCCCTTTCTGTATAATAGCCCTATTATATCAGTTGTTTTGTAATTTTTCGTAAATCGGGAGAAAATAACTCTTACCGTATAAATTCGATATTTTTGTAAAGGAGTGTTAAACAATGGATTCGTCCTATCGACTAATTTGCATGAATGGATTCGTCCTTCGTGCAGAGGGCGCAAATTTGATCATTGAAACCCGTAGAGATGAAGAATGTATCCCAATTTCTAAGATCCAATCCTTTACCATGAAAGAACCCGGTTTCCTTAGTCCTGGGCAAATTGTTTTCAAGACAGCACAGGCCGCAACTGTTGGAGTCAACATAGGCTTTGGAATCTCTGCTGCACTTGGTGCCGAGCGGACATTCTCTTTTTCAAGTGACAACTTATACTCTGCTAAGAAGCTGCAGCAATATATCACAAGCTACGAAGCCCGGACCCAGGCACCCTCCACATCTGTAGGTGCCGTGTCTGTAGCAGATGAAATACGCGGGCTAAAATCGCTTATGGAAGATGGTATCATCAGCAAAGAGGAATTCGAGGCAAAGAAGCGGCAGCTGCTGGGCATCTAATGCCTCATGAATTAAAGGGGGCATTAGAGTGCCATCGCGCAGAAAAACGCAAAAATCACATGATGAGTATTCTGGCGCTGCCGTTATCTATGCCCGGTACAGCTCCCACAATCAGCGTGATGTGAGCATCGAGCAGCAGGTGGAGAAGTGTCAGGCATACGCCGGCAGGAATAATCTACAGATTTTGGAAGTCTATGCAGACCGCGCCGTCAGCGGGACAACGGACCGGCGGCCCAATTTCCAGCGGATGATGCGCGACGCCGAGAAGCATCGGTTTAGGTACGTCATTGCCTGGAAATCAAACCGCATGGGACGGAATATGCTGGAGGCCATGGTAAATGATGCCCGGCTCTGCGATCTGGGTGTTCGCAGTCTCTATGTAGAGGAGGACTTTGACGACAGCGCCGCTGGGCGTTTTGCCCTTCGGAATATGATGAACGTCAACCAATTCTACAGCGAGAATATGGCCGAGGATGTAATGCGGGGCATGATGGACAATGCCCGAAAGTGTATGGTCAACGGCCCAGTCCCATTCGGCTACAAGAGAAGCAGCGACGGTCGCTTTGACATAGATCCGGATGCCGCCGCTGTTGTGCGTGAAATATTCGAGCGTTTTTATGGTGGGGAAACCATAGCGGACATCATGCGGGATCTGAATGCCCGGGGGATCAAGACCAGAGCGGGAAACGATTGGAGCAAAAGTAGTTTCCAGCACCTGCTAAAAAATGAACGGTATATCGGAGTATATCTATTTGATAATGTCCGCATAGAAAATGGCATCCCGCCAATCATCAGAAAGGAGCTGTTTTTTGCCGTGCAGGAAAAGCTGAAAACAAAAAAGAACCCCCAAGGCAGGCACCGGGAGAATGGGGACTATCTGTTAACCGGAAAACTGTTCTGCGGCCTCTGTGGCAGCTACATGGTGGGTATGTGCGGCACCAGCAAGACTGCGGCCAAACACTACTACTACATATGCCAGGCCAAGCGGCAAAAAAGCGCATGCAGCAAAAAAGCGGTCCGCCGAGACTGGATAGAGCGGAAGGTTACAGAGGCTGTCAAAGAGAACATTATGCAGGATAACGTGATTCAATGGCTGCTAGATGGATATGAACAGTTCCGGGTACTCCACCGCAAGGACTCTCTCCTCATGTCCTATATGTCCGAGTTCGAGGACGTTAATAAGGCCATCAAAAATGTAATGACGGCCATCGAGCAGGGCATCATCACCCCAACAACCAAGGACCGCCTCATGGAGCTGGAGGGAGAGCGCCGTCGGCTGGAAGCTCTTATAGCCATAGAAAAGGCCACACAGGTAGACGTTCCCAGGGAGCGTATGGAATTCTGGCTGGACTCCTTTAGAGATGGAGATGTAGACGATAAGCAGTACCAGACAAAACTAATCAACTCATTCGTTAAGGCGGTGTACCTCTATGATCACGAGCTGAGGATCGTTTGTAATTACACCGGCAAGGGTGAAAGCGTAACGGTCACTTTCGATGAAGTTGATTCTGTTGATAAGAGTGCTTCTCCGGAGAGTTCGTATAAGCTCCCCGACGGGTCACCAGTTTATGAAGGCCGAAAAGCCTTGGAAATCCAAGGCTTTTCGGTTTTTTTCGGTTTTTGAGACATTAAAAAATTGAGAAGAAAACGCTAACAAAAAGCTGAGATTCTCTATCGATAAGCGATCGCGCCGGCGCCCCCGTGGAGGGTGCCGGCGCTTTTATGACCGTCTGGCTTCCCAGGCGTTTTTTATGTCATTTTAGCAGCAGATAGAGCCAGTAGACCACCCCGTACAGCACGCTGGCGCAGAGCCCGTAGACGATCACAGGGCCGGCGATGGTGAACATCTTCGCCGCCACCCCCAGCACAAAGCCCTCGGTCTTAAATTCCACCGCCGGGGCCGCCACGGAATTGGCAAAGCCCGTGATGGGCACCAGGGTGCCCGCCCCCGCAACCTTCGCCAAATCGTCATAGAGGCTCATGCCGGTAAACAGGGCCGACAGCGCCACCAGCGTCATGGACACGGCGGTTCCCGCGTCGGTTTTGTCCAGGCCAAGGCCCCCGTAAAAACTCATCAGCAGCTGCCCCAGAACGCAGATCAGCCCGCCGATCCAGAAGGCGTTGAGGCAGTTTTTCCAGATCGGGGACTTGGGAGACGCCTCCTGGACCAGTTTCCCGTATTGCTTTTCCGTCATGATTCATCCCTCCGGGAATAGGATTTCCCGGAGGGATGGATTTATGCGAATTTTAGACGTCATATTTCGCGGCCAACTGGGCCGGCGGCATCCCCAGCAGCCGCACCAGCGGCAGCGCCGTCACCAAAAGATAGTACCCGCAGATAGCAAGTCCTACCACCAGCGCCGCCTGCCAGGGCAGCTCAATGGGCAGAGCCAGCTCCTTGGTTCCGTTGGCCAGGGTCACCCCTGCGCACAGCAGCACGGCCGTGGGAAGCACCGTTTCCAGCGCCGCGAACAGCGACTCCATGAGGAAAATGCCATGGAGCTTCCGCCGGGGGATCCCCAGCAGTCGGTACACCGCCAGCAGCTCCAGCCGGCTCTGGGCCTGGGTCCGGCACAGCAGGTAGAGCATCACCAGGCACAGCGCGATCACCGTCACCGTGACGATGGTCCGGGCGTCCGCCCGGATCTGGGCGGCCTGGGTGTAGGCGTCCATCTGCTCCTGGTACACGTCATGGACCGACACGGTCAGAAATCCCGCCTCCTGATCGGGGGTTTTCTGCGCCAGATGGGCCTTTACCGCCTGCTTATCGGCGCAGTAAACCTGGACCTGGGACTTGGAATTGATCAGTGCGCTGTTGTAGACCATGGTTTCCGCCCGGCTGTCCGGGATCACCAGAAAAGCGCTGAGACCCTCTTCCTCTACAAAATCCTTGATCTCGAATCGATTATTGCCGAAGCTGTAAATCCGCCCTTTGTGATTTCTGTAGATTTTTCCTGCGCTGGGCAGGTTGACATAGCACTCGTCATCCTCCAGCGTCAAGTCTTCGTATTGCCCCGGGTACTGGGCCTGAAATTCCGACAGGGTGATCACATTGCCACCGCTGGCGCAGATCGACGCCATGGTCGACATTTCCATATAGACCGACCGCTCGCCGCTGTCGCAAATCCCCACGATGGTTACATGAAAGTTCCGCTTTGGGTAGTCAAACTGATTATTCAGAAAGTACGACACGTTGGTCAGATAGTTCTGCACCAGGCCGTCGTTCTTGAGAATGGCCTCCAGCACCAGCCGGTCCACCACGATCTCCTCCCGGTTCTGGGGCATCCGGCCATAGATCAGGGTGTTCGGGTCCAGCCGGTCCAGGTGGACATAGGAAAACTCCGGCACACTGATGGTACTCCTTTCCAGCTGGAAAAACGTGCGCACGGCGATGGTGGGCGGTTCCGGCACGCTGGGCAGGAAGACCAGGTCGAAATCCGTCTTTTCCAGGTCATCCAGATACTGCTGGCGGATCTCGTCCGGTGTGCGGTTCATTAGTAGAATGGAGTCTTCCGGATTTTCCGGATCAAAGCTATCCGCGTCCAGGTTCTGGCCCTGGGCCAGGGTCAGCCGCACCACATGGGAATCGGTGGTGATGAAATCCTCGGGATCGACCTTGGACAGCGCCAGATAGTCTCCCGTCATCCACAACGTCAGGGCGGTGAGCAACACCAGAAACAGCTTGATGCCCATGCGGCGCATTCCCTTGCCCTTTTTCAGGGTGCGGGCCTCCCGGAACATCATGGGCAGGGTAACGCCCTTCCCCGGAGGCGCGGGCGGCGCCGGCTTATCCCGGAACAGCGCCGTCTGGGACTGGTTCTGCCGGTCCACCTCTTCCAGCGTCAGCACCGGGGCTCCCCCCTTGATGATCTTGGGGGCCTCCTCCGGCCCGCCCAGCTGGATATTGCGGCTGTCCGTCAGCTTGATGACGATCCGATCCTTCAGCACCGCCACGGTCACGTCCGCCGGGTCCGCTCCCGGCTCCTGGAGCAGCCGCAGCTTCACGCAGCCCTCCACCGCCCGGGCATCGTCCAGGCCCTTGGTGTACACCGCCTGGTCATGGTCGATCTCCAGATTCTCCCGCTCCCAGCTTTGATCGTCGGACGCGATTTTGCCGTCCCGGAGGGTGATGATCCGGTCGGCAAAGAACCGGGCGATCCGCTCCTCATGGGTCACCATGATCACCAGACTCTCTTTGGACGCCTGGCGGAGCAGGGTGCAGATATTCCGGGTGTTGGCCTCGTCCAGGTTGCCGGTGGGCTCATCGGCAAAGATCACTCGGGGCCGCCGGGCCAGGGCCCGGGCGATGGCCACCCGCTGCTGCTGGCCGCCGGAGAGCTCCCCCACGGTGCGGTGGATAAACCGCTCCATGTCCACCGCCGCCAGGGCCTGACGGACCCGCTGGAGCTTCTCGGCATGGGAAAGCCGGAGGCTGTGGAGGCCCAGATAGACGTTATAGGCGGCGCTGTGGTTTTCCAAAAGGTAGTAATTTTGAAAAATATAGCCGAAATTCCGGTCCCGCTCCATTTCATAGGCCCGGGTGCCGTAGCGCTGGACCTTCACATTTTCCGTGGAGAGGCTGCCGCTGTCAAACCGGTCCAGACCGCCCACGGCGTTGAGCAGGCTGGTCTTGCCGCAGCCCGAGGGGCCCAGGATGCACACAAAGCCCTTGCTTGGCAGGGAGAAGGAGACGTCCTTCAGCACCCGGTTTTCCCCGTCATGCCGCCGCCGGCCATAGGTTTTGTTCAGCTCTTGTACCCGAATCATAGGTTCTCCTCCTTTCCTTCCTCCAAATTCAGGTCCCGATTTTTACCGGCCAGAGGATAGACCTGCTTTTCCATGCTCCGGATCACCAGCAGGGCCGAGAGCAGAGAAGCCACCAGGTGGACCCCGGAGAGGACCAGCACATAAGGAAGCGGCAGGTAGCGGAGCATTTCCTCAATACGCTTCACGCCGTTGCAGCCGCACATCCAGACCGCCGCGCCGCCAACCAGCTGCCCCAGCAGGGTGAAAAGCATCATCTGCCACAGCACCGAGGCCCGGGCGGTCCGGCTGGTCAGACCGATGTTGCTCAGGATCCGGAAGCTCTCCGTCTGCACCGAGAACAGCGCCCGGAGCAGCACAATTTGCAGCGCCACCACCGCGATCAGGGCCGTCAGGCAGATCTGGAGGGTCTGCATCCGCTCCGCCGCCAGCTCCGGCACCTGCTTGGTGGCGCCCAGCCGGTAGGGCGAGGCGGCGATATAGCCCATGGACTGGATCTGCTCCAGAATCCGGTCTGTATAGGCATAGTCGGAAATAGTCAGGCTCACCTGCTCGCTGACAAGGCCGCCGGTGAGGGCCTCAAAGCTCTCCGAATCGACCATCAGCAATCGACTGTTGAAAAGGCCATGGCTGTTTTCCATCGGACTCTTCCTGTCCTTCGCCACCAAAGTCAGCTCCGTGGTGCCCTGAGCCAGCAGCTCCGGGTCGGTAACCGGCAGGGTCAGCACAACTTTTTCTATCCGGTTCAGATTTTCCATCTCGGACGCGCTGCAAAGGAAGGTCCCCTTCTCCAGTTGGTCCGCAGCCTGGGAGTCCTGGGGAAGGTAGCAATAAGTCTCCTGGGTTGCCTGCATGGCGCTCATCAGGAACCGGCCCACGGACTCGTGAAAGTACACGCCCTTGCCCCAGCCGGTAGCGCCAACCACCCGGAAGTCCAGCCAAATGATATTGTCCGTGGACCACCTGGCCGGGGCGTAAAAGCCCACATGAATGGTCTGGCCGACGCTGGGCCCGCCAGGCCCGGCCACCACCTCGTAGAAGTTTTCCGGCAGCCTTCCGGACTTTAGAAATTCTCTGCCGCCGGAAAGCAGCGGGATCGTCTGGGTATAAGGGGCGCTTTCATTGACGGTATAGTGGGTCGTAACGAAATGCTGCTCATACCATACTCCGATCTGCTGGTGGTTGACGATCGTCCGATAGTCAACGCCCTCCCGGTAGGCATACTGGACATCGCTGACGTACCCATTGGGCTCCAGACTGGAGACCTCCTTCACCGCCAGCAGGGCGTCGTAGTCCTCCTGGGTCATGGGGCTGCCGTCCAAGGTGCCCACCACGATCCGAGTCGTGCTTCCGTTGGGGAAGGCGGAGGAATCATAGCGGTAGGTGGAGGTGTCGTCCAGATTGATGATGAACACCCCCAGGAAGGCAAACACGGCAAAGGCCGTCAGGGTGAAGAAAACCGCCACAGAGGCGGCCCAAACGGGCCTGCTGCCGGTCTGTAGCCCCGCCACATACAGGCTCAGGGAGCGTTTTTTCCGCTGAGGTGTGCGGATGGCGCCGGGCTCGTTGGCCGGTCGGAGGGCGGTGTCCGTCACCACCAGTCCGTCCCGCAGGACGATGTGCCGGGTGGCCAGGTCCTCCGCCTCGGGAAATTCGTGGGTCACCAGGATCACCAGCCGGTCCTTGGCGGCCTGGGCCAGCAATTCGATAATTTTCGCGCTGTTTTCCGCGTCCAGGTTGCCGGTGGGCTCGTCGGCAATCAAAATGGGGGCGGGCTTTGCCAGGGCCCGAGCGATGCTGAGCCGCTGCTTCTGGCCGCTGGACAGCTTCGCCGCCCGACGGCGGCGCAGCTCCCACAGCTCCACCTGCCGGAGGATCTTTTCCGCCGCCCCTTTGGCCTCCCGTTTCCCCATGCCGGAGAGCAGCAGGGCGCTGATCACGTTCTTCTGCACCGTGGCGCCGGGGAGGATGCCGTAATTTTGAGAAATGAAGCTGATATTGTCCCGGCGGTAGCGCTCCCAATCCAGGGAATCAAAATGGGAGGTGGGACTGCCGCGGAAGTACATCTCGCCGTTCTCATAGGGCAGAATGCCCCCCAGGACATGGGCCAGGGTGGACTTGCCGCTGCCGCTTTCGCCGGTAATAGCCACAAATTCTCCCCGGGAGAAGCTCAGATCCACACCGGCAAGGCCCATGACCACCGCCTGTGCGCCGGTATAGTACTTCTTGATGTCCTTTAATACAAGAATTTTGTCTTCCATATGCGCTCACCTCCGCGTAAATAGTTGTAGTATTATAGCATGTCCCCCAGGGAAATGCAACCGTTTTTCCAATTTTTATTCATAAATTCATGGTTTTCTCTCATTGTTTGTGATCTGTGGACAAATTTTTAAAAGCAGAATCCCTCCGTGGACAATTGAAAAAGTTGCCCAAATCCTATCGCCGAAGAGGGCCGCCGGACATACGGAAAAGGCTCCGGCGGGAAAGCGCCGAAGCCTTTTTATGATCTTGTTGCCGTCCCGGCTCCGTGCCCCTTGGGGCGGGCCGTTACACCAGCTCGATGACCGCCATCTCGGCGGCGTCCCCCCGGCGGGGGCCGGTACGGGTCACCCGGGTGTAGCCGCCGTTCCGGTCGGCGTACTTGGGGGCGATCTCATTAAACAGCTTGTGGACGGTATCTTCCTTGGTCATATAGGCCATGGCCCTGCGGTAAGCGGCCAGGTTGCCCTTCTTGCCCAGGGAGATCATCTTCTCCGCCACGGGCTGCACCTCTTTGGCGCGGTAGAAGGTGGTCTCCAGCTTGCCGCCTTCCAGCAGATCCGTCACCTGCTGCCGGAGCAGGGCCCTCCTCTGTTCGCTGGTCTTCCCCAGCTTACGAGTGCCGAACATGAACATTTCCTCCTTTATACAAGGTTGAGACTTTAATTGTTTCCGCTGCTGTCCTCGCTGGCCAGGGACAGGCCCATCATTTCCAGCTTCTTCTGGACCTCGTCCAGGGACTTCTTGCCCATATTCCGAACCTTCATCATGTCCTCCCCGGTCTTGTTGATCAGGTCGGCCACGGTGTTGATGTTGGCCCGCTTCAGGCAGTTGAAGCTGCGCACGGACAGGTCCAGCTCGTCAATGGTCATGGACAGCTTGGTATCCGGCCGGTCGGAGGTCTTCTCCACCACCGTCGAACCGGTGCTGACATTGTCGGACAGGTTGGTGAACACCGTCAGATGGTCGGACAGGATCCGGGCCCCCAGAGAGACCGCGTCCTTTGCGGAGATGGTGGCGTCGGTCCAGACCTCCAGCGTCAGCTTATCGTAATCGGTCCGATCCCCTACCCGGGTGGGCTCCACGGCGTAGTTCACCTTTTTCACCGGGGAGTAGATGGAATCCACAGGGATCACGCCGATGGGTGTCTGGGGCGTCTTGTTCTGCTCCGCGGGGACATAGCCCCGGCCCTGAGAAAGGGTGATCTCCATATTCAGCGAAGCGTCCGGGCCCAGGGTACACAGCCGAAGCTCCGGATTGAGGATCTCCACATCGCTGTCCACCTTGATATCGCCGGCAGTCACTACGCAGGGGCCCACCGTATCCAGATACACGGTCTTGGGGCCCTGGCTGTGGAGCTTGACGATCATCCGCTTCACGTTGAGGACGATTTCGGTGACGTCCTCCTTCACCCCAGGGATGGTGGAAAACTCATGCTGCACCCCCGCGATCTTGATGGCGGTGGCGGCATATCCCGGCAGACTGGACAGCAGAATGCGGCGCAGGGAGTTGCCCAAAGTCATTCCGTAGCCCCGCTCCAGCGGCTCCACAACGTACTTGCCGTAGGACGGATCGTCTACATTGTCCAAGCAGTTGATGCGGGGCTTTTCAATTTCTACCATGAATCATAACCCTCCTTCTCATGCGCGGCCAGGTTGGCCGCTGATACGAACACGGACAGTGGAAGGCCGATTACTTGGAGTACAGCTCGACGATCAGATGCTCGGCGATCTCGAAGTCGATGTCCGCCTTGGTCGGCATTGCGATGACCTTCCCAGTGAGGGTATTTTTATCACGGTCAAGCCACTTGGGGGCGGCCACAAAGGCGTCGTCCTCCTTGAGCTTCTTAAAGAAGGCGTTGGAAGCGCTCTTCTCACACACAGCTACCACGTCCCCGTCCTTCACCAGGAAGCTGGGGATGTTGACCCGCTTGCCGTTGACGGTGAAGTGGCCATGGTTCACCAGCTGACGGGCCTGCCGGCGGGTGTTGCCGAAGCCCAGGCGATAGACCACGTTGTCCAGGCGGCGCTCCACGAAGCTCAGCAGCACCTCGCCGGTGTTGCCCTCGGCCCGGGTGGCCTTGTCATAGTAGTTGCGGAACTGCTTTTCCTGGATGCCGTAGACGAATTTCACCTTCTGCTTCTCGGTGAGCTGGGTGGCATATTCGGACTTCTTCGCCCGACGCTGGCCGCCGGGATTCCGGTTGGAGCTGCGGGTATAACCCATGGCGGCGGGAGAAACGCCCAGCGTTCTGCAACGCTTGACCACAGGCTGCATATTCTTAGCCATATCGCAAAATTCCTCCTATTGAAAATCAGACGCGGCGGCGCTTGGGGGGACGGCAGCCATTGTGGGCAATGGGGGTGACGTCCTTGATCATGACGACCTCCAGACCGGCGGTCTGCAGGGCGCGGATGGCAGCCTCCCGGCCCTGGCCGGGGCCCTTGACGTAGACCTCGACGGTCTTCAGGCCATACTCCATGGCGGCCTTGGCGGCAGTCTCCGCCGCGGTCTGGGCGGCGAAGGGGGTGGATTTCCGGGAGCCTCGGAAGCCCAGTCCGCCGGAGGAGGCCCAGCTCAGAGCGTTGCCCTCCAGGTCGGTGATGGTGACCATGGTATTGTTGAAGGAGGAACGGATATGGGCCGCGCCCTTCTCAACGACTTTCCGCTCGCGGCGGCGCTTGACGACTTTCTTCGTATTCTTAGCAGCCATACTTTATCCCTCCTTACTTCTTCTTGTTGGCGATGGTCTTCTTGGGGCCCTTCCGGGTCCGGGCGTTGGTCTTGGTCCGCTGGCCGTGGACCGGCAGACCCCGGCGGTGCCGGATGCCCCGATAGCAGCCGATCTCGGTGAGCCGCTTGATGTTCAGCGCGGTCTCCCGGCGCAGATCGCCCTCGATGGTGTAGTGATGCTCGATGGCGTCCCGGAGCTTGGCCTCCTGATCCTCGGTCAGATCCTTCACCCTGGTGTCGGGGTTGATCTCCGTGACCTGGAGGATGTGGGCGGCGCGGGTGGGTCCGATGCCGTAGATATAAGTCAGTGCGACCTCGATCCGCTTGTCGCGGGGCAGGTCAATACCAGAAATACGTGCCATATCCTTTCGCGCCTCCTCAGCCCTGTCTCTGCTTGTGCTTGGGGTTTTCGCAAATTACCATGACGCGACCCTTGCGCTTGATGATCTTGCATTTTTCGCACATGGGTTTAACGGACGGTCTTACTTTCATACTGTTTAACCTCCATATGAGAACCTTAAATTGTTACTTGCTTCTCCAGGTGATCCGGCCGTGGGTCAGATCGTAGGGAGACATTTGCAGGGTTACTTTGTCACCGGGCAAGATCTTGATAAAGTTCATCCTGAGCTTGCCGGAAATGTGCGCCAGAACGGTGTGTCCGTTCCCGATGTCCACGTTGAACATGGCATTGGGCAGGGCGTCGACCACGATGCCCTCGATTTCAATTACGTCGTCTTTTGCCAAGTCAGAAACCTCCCAGGTCGTTGCTTTGCAGTTCCCGGCTCAGGTAAGCCAGGTCTCTTCGTAATTCGCTGTTTAACACCTTGTCGCCGGTTCGCAGCTTTCCGGCGATCCTGGTCTCGGGTCGAAGGACTTTTTGAACATGCCGGCGCTTTTTGCGCTTGGGCTTTTCCAGGGTCCGATCCCGGCCGTTGACCAGGTAGAGGAAGTGTTCGTCCATTTTTAGGACGTAGAAGAGCTTCCCCGCGTCCCGGCCGGCGGTGGCCCGGACCAGATCGGATATGCCTATCTCAGGTTGGTCGGATGTGTCCATAGATCAAAGTCCCTCGGTGACGGTGAGTATTTCCGGCTCGCCGCCCGTGATGAGTACAGTATTTTCGTAGTGTGCCGAGAGGGCGCCGTCGGCGGTGACCGTGGTCCAGTGGTCCTTCAGGACCCGGACCTCGTAGGTGCCCATGTTCACCATGGGTTCCACCGCGATGGTCATTCCGGGGATCAGCCTGGGGCCATGCCCCGGCTCCCCATAATTCGGTACCTCCGGCTCCTCATGCAGCTGCCGGCCTACGCCGTGACCCACGTATTCCCGGACAACTGAAAAACCGTTAGACTCCACATACGTCTGGATGGCGTGGGAGATGTCGGAAACGCGATTGCCTCGGGTGGCGAAGCGGATGCCTTGGAAGAAGCTCTCCTTCGTCACGTCGATGAGCTTTCGCGCTTCGGCGCTGACAGCGCCGCAGGGATAGGTTGCCGCGCAATCTCCATGAAACCCCCCGTAGCAGGCGCCCACATCCACGGAGACGATGTCTCCCTCTTTCAGCACATAGTGGTCGGGAATCCCGTGGATCACGGTGCTGTTGACGCTGATGCAGACGCTGGCGGGGTAGCCGCTATAGTGCAGGAACGACGGTTTCGCGCCCTGACTCACGATGAAATCGTGAACGGCCCGGTCGATGCTTCTGGTGGATACGCCCGGTCTTACCATTTCCCCTGCCAAGGCACGGGCAGCCGCGGTAATTTTACAGGCCTTGCGCATCACCTGAAGTTCGTGTTCATTTTTGATCGCGATCATGCCTCTGCTCCTATGGCCGAGAGAATGTCCCGGTTGGCCTGCTCGATGCTCTGGTCCCCCTGGATCAGCACCAGCTTGCCCTGCCGCTGGTAGTAGGTCTTCAGCACCTCGGTGGAAGCGTGGTAGACCTGCAGCCGCTTGCGGACCGTCTCGGCCGTATCGTCGGCACGGATAATCAGCTCGCCGCCGCACTCGTCGCAGACTCCCTGGGTTTTGGGAGGATTGGCGGCGATGTGATAGCTGGCGCCGCAGTTCTTGCAGACCCTGCGGCCGGTCATCCGGCTTTCGATCACTTGATCGTCGATTTCCAGGGAGATCACATGGTCGATGCGGACGCCCATCCGATCCAGGGCCTCGGCCTGGGCCTGGGTGCGGGGCACCCCATCCAGGATGAAGCCTTTCTCGCAGTCCGGCTTGGCAACCCGCTCTTTGACGATCCCAAGGATCAGCTCGTCGGGCACCAGCAGTCCGCTGTCCATGTACTGTTTCGCCTGGGCGCCCAGTTCGGTGCCATTCTGGATGGCCTCCCTGAGCATATTCCCGGTGGAAATGGCGGGGATCTGGAGCTTCTTCACCAGCAGCTCCGCCTGGGTTCCCTTCCCGGCGCCGGGCGCGCCTAACAGGATGAGATTCATAGCCGCTCCTTAGTCCAGGAAGCCCTTGTAATGCCGCATGAGCATCTGGGCCTCCAGCGCCTTCACGGTCTCCAGGGCCACGCCTACCACGATGATGACGGAGGTGCCGCCGATGGCCAGGTTGCCCACGGCAGGCATCAGGTCGCCGGCGATGATGGGCAGCAACGCCACAATGGCCAGGTACACCGCGCCAAAGACCAGGATCTTATTGATGACCCGCTGGATAAAGTCGGCGGTGGGCTTGCCGGGACGGAAGCCGGGGATAAAGCCGCCGTTCTTCTTCAGGTTGTTGGAGATCTCCACGGGGTCGTACTGGATGGTGGCGTAGAACCAGCTGAAGAAGAAGATCAGCAGGAAGTAGCACACCGCGTAGAAGGCGCTGTGGGAGCTCATCACATGGACGTACCACCAGTTGGTCTGGTCGGTGGAGAAGAAGGCGTAGATGGTCGCAGGCAAAGAGGTGATGGAGGAGGCGAAGATCACGGGCATGACGCCGGACATACTGACCTTGATGGGAAGGTTGGTATTCTGGCCGCCGTAGATCTTCCGGCCCACCACCCGCTTGGCGTACTGGATGGGGATCCGCCGCTCGGCGTCGTTGATGAAGACGATGAACACCACCAGCAGAGCCATGGCCACCACCACCAGCAGGATCTGCCACCAGACCATGGCGGCCATCCGGCCGATCATGCCGGGGATGCCGGAGATGATGTTGGCGAACAGGATCAGGCTGATGCCGTTGCCGATACCGAACTCGGTGATCTGCTCACCCAGCCACATGATGGCGGAGGCGCCGGCAGTGTAGCTCAGAACGATCACCACGGCGGGCATCCAACCGGTTCTGGTGAGCATGCCGCTCTGGGAGGCCAGGATGCTGTAGTAGCCCCAGCCCAGCAGCAGCGCCAGACCCACGGTGGTGTACCGGGTGATTTTCTCGATCTTCTTCTTGCCTTCCTCGCCCTCGTCCTTGGCCATCCGCTCCAGAGCGGGAATGGCCACGGTGAGCAGCTGGATGATAATGGAAGCGTTGATATAGGGCTGGATGCCCAGAGCCAGGACCTTGGCCTGGGACAGTCCCTGGCCGGACATGGCATTGAACAGGCCCAGAATCGTGGTGGACAGGGTGGCCTCAAAGTAGTTGGACAGAGCCTGGGCGTCCACAAAGGGCACCGGAATGACGCTGGCGATCCGGAACACCAGCAGCGCCAGAATGGTGAAGAGCATCTTCTTGCGCAGCTCGGGGATTCCCCAGGCGTTCTTCAGTGTTTGGATCACTTATACCACCTCGGCCTTTCCGCCTGCCTGCTCGATGATATCCTTGGCAGACTGGGAGAAAGCCGACGCTTTCACGGTGAGGCGCTTGTTCAGTTTTCCGTTGGCCAGGACCTTCACGCCGTTGGCGCAGCTGTGGATCACGCCCTTGTCCATCAGGGCCTGGGCGTCCACGGTGTCGCCGTCTTCAAAGCAGCGGTTCAGCGCCGCCAGATTGACCTGAGCCATGGGCTTGGCGAAAATGTTGTGGAAGCCGCGCTTGGGGACCCGGCGGGCCAGAGGCATCTGGCCGCCTTCAAACCCGGCCCGGACCTTGCCGCCGGAGCGGGCCTTCTGGCCCTTGTGGCCCCGGCCGCCGGTCTTGCCGTTGCCGGTGCCAGGCCCGCGGCCCTTGCGTTTGGCTACCTGGGTAGAGCCCACCACAGGAGAAAGCTCAGAAAGTTTCATTTCTATTTCCTCCTTATTCTACTTCTGTCACCTGGAGCAGATAGCCGATCTTGGCGATCTTGCCCCGGGTCTGGACGTTGTCCGGCTGGATGGTCACCTGGCCGATTTTCTTCAGACCCAGGGAGGCGGCGGTGGCGATGTGCTTCTCCAGGCGGCCGTTCAGGCTCTTGACCAGTTTGATCTTCAAATTTGCCATGGTGCTTCGCCCTCCTTACCCTACGATCTGCTCCACGCTCTTGCCCCGGATAGCCGCGACCTGCTCGGGAGAGCGGAGGGCCTTCAGGCCCTGCATGGTGGCCTTGACCACGTTCTGGGGGTTGTTGGAGCGCAGGCACTTGGCGCAGATGTTCTTGATTCCCACAGCCTCCATCACCGCGCGGACCGCGCCGCCGGCGATGACGCCGGTGCCTTCGGGGGCGGGCTTCAGGAGGACGGAGCCGGCTCCGAACACACCGATGATGTCATGGGGAATGGTGGTGCCGGCCAGGGAGACCTTGACCATGTTCTTCTTGGCGTCGGCGATGCCCTTGAGGATGGCCTCGGAGACCTCGGCGGCCTTGCCCAGGCCATAGCCCACGGTACCCTTGCCGTCGCCCACCACCACCAGGGCGGAGAACTTCATGACACGGCCGCCCTTGACGGTCTTGCTGACCCGGTTGAGATAGACGACCTTCTCAATAAATTCAGAGGGCTCGTCCTTGGGAGTTCTGTTATAAGGCATTTTGTTTCCTCCTCTACCTTAGAACTTGAGGCCGCCATCTCTGGCGCCTTCCGCGAGGGCAGCCACGCGGCCGTGGTACAGGTAGCCGCTCCGGTCAAAGACGGCTTCCTCGATGCCCTTTTCCTTAGCCCGCTCCGCCAGGAGCTGGCCCACCTTCTTGGCGGCCTCGCAGTTGCCCGCGGCGCCTTCAAAGGCCTTCTCCAGCGTGTTGGCGCTGGCCAGGGTGACCCCGTTCACGTCGTCGATCAGCTGGGCGTAGATGTTGGCGTTGCTGCGGAAGACGTTCAGGCGGGGACGCTGGGGGGTGCCGGAGATCTTTCCGCGGACGCGGACGTGGCGCTTCACGCGCATGGCGTTCTTATTGACTTTGCTGACCATTTCGGCACACCTCCATTACTTCTTGCCGCCGGCCTTACCGGCCTTGCGGCGGATGACCTCAGTGGTATACTTGATGCCCTTGCCCTTGTAGGGTTCGGGAGGCCGCTTGCCACGGACCTCGGCGGCAAACTGACCCACAGCCTGCTTGTCGATGCCGTTGATGACGACCTTGTTGGGGGCGGGCACGTCGATGGTGATGCCGGGGATCTCGTCCACGATGACCTCGTGGGAGTAGCCCAGACGCATGACCAGCTGGTTGCCCTTCTTCTCGGCCCGGTAGCCGGTGCCGTTGATTTCCAGTTCTTTGGAGTAGCCCTTCTCCACGCCCTCCACCATGTTGTGGATCAGGGTGCGGGTCAGGCCGTGGAGGCTCTTGTGCAGATGCTCGTCGTCAGGACGGCTGACGGTGAGCTCATTGCCCTCCACCTTCAGGATCATGTCGGGGTGGAAGGTGTTGGTCAGGGTGCCCTTGGGGCCCTTGACGGTTACCACGTTGCCCTCGGCAATGGTCACAGTGCAGTTCGCCGGGATGGTCACCGGCTTCTTTCCGATTCTAGACATTTTCCGCTCCTCCTTACCAAACGAAAGCCAGGACTTCGCCGCCAATGTGCAGCTCCCGGGCCTTCTTGTCGGTCATGACGCCCTTGGAGGTGGAGATGATGGCGATTCCCAGGCCCTTCAGTACGCTGGGAAGCTCATCCGCACCGGCATAGACCCGGAGGCCGGGCTTGGAGACCCGGCGCAGGCCGGAAAGGACCTGCTGCTTCTTGGCCTGATACTTCAGCGTGATGTGAATGACACCCTGATTCCCGTTGTCCACCAGGTTGAAGGCCTTGATATAGCCCTCCTCCAGCAGGATCTGGGCGATGGCGTTCTTCAAATTGGAGGCGGGCACGTCCACAGTGTCGTGCTTGGCGGCGTTGGCGTTCCGGATGCGGGTCAGCATATCGGCGACGGGATCGGTGATTTGCATATATGGTTTCCTCCTTTTAAGAAGCTACGGGCTTAACCCGTTGTCGGCCCGGGGGTATCCGGGGAATGTGGGCAGGCACGCCTGCCCCATCTTCCCGGGACGAGCCGGACCCGGTTTACATTGGAATACGACCTTCCCTTACCAGCTGGCCTTGCGGACGCCGGGGATCTGGCCCTTATAGGCCAGCTCGCGGAAGCAGATACGGCAAATGCCGTAGTTGCGCAGGTAGGCATGGGGCCGGCCGCAGATCTTGCACCGGTTGTAGTGCCGGCTGGAGAACTTGGGGGCGGCCTGCTGCTTTAAGATCATTGCTTTCTTCGCCATGGATCTGTACCTCCTTAGGTGTAGAAGGGAGCGCCCAGCTGGGTCAGCAGCTCTTTGGCTTCCTCATCGGTGGTGGCGGTGGTGCATACGCAGATGTCCATGCCGCGGATCTTATCCACCTTGTCGTACTCGATCTCGGGGAAGATCAGCTGCTCCTTCAGGCCCAGGGCGTAGTTGCCGCGGCCGTCAAAGGAGTTGGGATTGATGCCCCGGAAGTCGCGGACCCGGGGAAGGGCCACGCTGAACAGCTTATCCAGGAACTCGTACATCTTGGAGCCCCGCAGAGTGACCTTCACGCCCACGGTCTCGCCTTCCCGGACCTTAAAGTTGGCCACGGACTTCCGGGCCTTGGTGGTGATGGGCTTCTGGCCGGTGATGGCGGCGATGTCCTTGCAGATGGCCTCGATCTCCTTGGCGTTGTTCTTGCTGTCGCCGCAGCCCACGTTGACCACGACCTTGTCCAGCTTGGGGATCTGCATGACGCTCTTGTAGCCGAATTTCTTATTCAGAGCGGGAGCGATCTCGGCGGTGTACTTCTCTTGCAGTCTGCT
>CANRHF010000002.1 GCA_947630345.1 uncultured Oscillospiraceae bacterium
AAGGCAAGCGGCTGCGCCGCCCTTGACCCCTCGCACCCTGTCCGCTACGAGATAACCATGGCGGTTCCACCGCCTAAAGTAACGGATTCCTACCAGACTCATTAAATTTGCGCATAACTCTTGACAGTACCGAAATCACCGATTTCCATACATCCTTTGATAATAATTCTGGTAATCGCCAGAGATGATCTCCTCCCACCAAGTCTTGTGGTCGAGATACCACTGGATCGTCTTCCGGATGCCGTCGGCAAATTTCGTCTCAGGCAGCCAGCCCAGCTCGCTGTGGATCTTTGCCGGGTCGATGGCGTAGCGCATATCGTGGCCCTTGCGGTCAGTGACGTAGGTGATGAGGCTCTCCGGTTTGCCAAGGGTTTTGCAGATCAGCTTCACGATGTCGATATTCCTCATCTCGTTATGCCCGCCGATATTATACACTTCACCGTCCCGGCCCTCGCGGAGGATGCGGTCAATCGCCTTGCAGTGATCCTCAACGTAGAGCCAGTCGCGGACGTTTTCGCCCTTACCGTAAACCGGAAGGGGCTTGTCGTTCAGCGCGTTCGCAATCATCAGCGGGATCAGCTTCTCCGGGAATTGGTACGGACCGTAGTTATTCGAGCAGCGGGAGATTGTCACCGGCAGGCCAAACGTGCGGTGGTACGCGAGGACGAGCAGGTCGGCGCTCGCCTTCGAGGCGCTATATGGGCTGGAGGCGTGGATCGGCGTGGTCTCTGTGAAAAACAGATCCGGCCGGTCCAGGGGCAAATCGCCGTAAACCTCGTCCGTCCCCACCTGATGAAACCTTTGGATGCCGTATTTCCGGCAGGCGTCCATCAGCACCTGCGTGCCGAGAATGTTCGTCTGGAGGAATACCTCCGGGTTCTCGATGCTGCGGTCGACGTGGCTCTCCGCCGCGAAGTTGACAACCACGTCGGGCTTCTCTTCTTCAAAAAGCTTATACACGCCCTCTCGGTCGCAGATGTCGAGCTTTACAAAGCGGAAGTTCGGGTCATCCATCACATCTTTCAGCGTACTGAGATTACCCGCGTAGGTCAGCTTGTCCAAGCAGACGATTCGGTCCTCCGGGTGATTTTCCAGCATGAAAAAGATGAAATTCGAGCCGATGAATCCGGCGCCGCCGGTCACGAGAATAGTCATTTTGTTTCCTCCGCAAGAGACATCAGATACTGTCCGTATTCTGTCATTTTCAGTTCTTCGCCGAGCGTTCTCATCTGTTCAGTCGTGATGAATCCGCGCCGCCACGCAATCTCTTCAATGCACGAGATATAGAACCCCTGCATCTCCTGCACCGCTTTCACAAAGCTGCTCGCCTTGTGCATTCCGTTGGGGGATCCCGTATCCAGCCACGCCATTCCGCGGCCCATCAGCGTCACACGCAATTTTCCCCGCCGCAGATATTCGTTATTCACAGCGGTGATCTCCAGCTCTCCCCGCGCGGAGGGCTGCACATGCTTCGCAATCTCCACGACCTCGTTATTGTAGAAATACAGTCCAGGCACGGCGTAATTGGACTTCGGTTCCTGTGGCTTTTCCTCAATGGACAGGACGCGATTGTTTTTATCAAATTCCACAACGCCGAACTCTCTCGGATCCTTCACCGGGTAGCCGAAGATCGTCGCGCCATCCTTTTCCGCCTGCCGCTTCGCCTCGTCCAGTGTAGTCGAGAAGAACTGCCCGTAAAACACATTGTCGCCCAGAATAAGGCACACGCTGTCCTTCCCGATGAACCCCTCGCCGAGGATAAACGCATCCGCCAGGCCCCGGGGCCTGTCCTGCACCGCGTATGTAAACCGTACACCGATCCGCGAGCCGTCGCCGAGGAGCTTTTTGTAATGCTCAATATCCTCGGGCGTCGAGATAATGAGGATCTCGCGGATCCTTGCAAGAAGCAGGATCGACAGGGGATAATAGATCAGCGGCTTGTCGTAGACGGGCAAAAGCTGTTTGGAAACGGAAATCGTGTTTGGGTAGAGCCTTGTCCCTTTGCCACCTGCTAGAATGATGCCTTTCATGTGTTTTTTGTCCTCTTTCTTTCGGAATATCAGAAATTTGCCGGCGATATAATTGATGACATTCACAGCGCGTTTTGCAGTCAAATCGTTGCGTCCCCACTGCGGCAGAACATCCCACCGTCATTGATCGGAAGCGTCATCTTTCATGGCGCAAATATTCTTTTACGTTTTCAAAATACGCGATCGCGTGCTCGATGCACACATCCATGTTGTAATACTTAAATTCCGCGAGCCGGCCGCAGAGGAACAGATTCTTATACTTTGCAGCCTCCTCAAGATACCGGCCATATAGCGCCTCGCTCTCCTGGGTCACCACCGGGTAGTACGGAATATTCCCGACCTTGGCGTTCGGATCGTACCAGAGCGGGTACTCGGTAGCGACGACGCTTCCTCGCGCGCCGCTGTCGTCAAACATGATCTTCCTGTATTCCGTACTGCGCGTTTTCCCTTCCGCCTGCGGGAAGGAAATGATCTCCGACGGCAAGACATCCTCCGATTCGCTGGATTCGTACCGGATATCCAACGAACGGTACGGGAGACTGCCGAATTTGTACTGGAACAGCTCGTCGATCGGCCCGGTGAAGATCAGGAGCTCCACCTCATCGGCGTCATAGGTGATCTTGTTTGTCCGCTCCTCCAGGGCAATGTGCTCAAGCGCGTCCGTCTCCAAGCGAACGTCGATGTTCGGATGATCCAGCATATTTCGGAAGATCTCCGTAAACCCTTTCTTGGGCAGGTACTGAAAATCCTTATTCAGGTATCGCTCGTCGTAATTCATCGCGAACGGGACCCGTTCCAATACATATTTGTCGATCTTATTGACGTCCGTCCCCCACATTTTAGAGGTGTAGGTCCGAAACGCCTTTTCAAACAGCAGCGTCCCAAATTCGGAAACTTCCCGGTCCGGGCAGTCAACAATCTGCAAAATCGGAACACGGTCGCTACCGGGAAAATTTTCCCGCAGTTTCCGCAGGACCGTCTCCGCCCGCTTCGCGCCGATCAGCTCCTGCACGGACTGAAAGTTGAACGGCAGACGGATATACTGTCCGTCTAGAAAGCTCAGGAGCTTCGTGTTATGCGGGAAAAGCTCCGCGTACTGGGACAGGTATTCGATGATCCAATATTTATTGGTGTTGAGAAAATGCGGTCCGTAGCGCTGCACGAGGATCCCGTGCTCGTCGTATTCATCGTACATATTTCCACCGATATGGCCGCGCTTTTCCACGACCTCCACTTTGCGGCCGCATTCCTCCGCAATCTTCCGCGCGAGGATGCTCCCCGAAAAGCCCGTGCCGACAACAATGATCCTACCCATGTTTTTTCTCCTTACAAGTTTTCTTTGACCCACGCCGCTGTTTTCAGGATGCTTTCCCGGAAATCCGCCGTACACTCGAAGCCGGTGTCGCGGTAAAGCGCATCGAGGTCGATCTTGCTGTAATTTCGGCTGCTGTTGTCGTCCGGGTACGCCCCAAACAGCAGCGGTACACCCGGCGCGACGATCTGTCCAATGTCCGTCACATATGCGCGGAAGGTGCGGAGCGTCCTGTGCCCCACATAATAACTGCGAAGATGAACGCCCCGCTCCCCTATGGCGTAGAACGCACGGGCAATGTCGTCGATATAAATGAAGTCATACGGAATGTTTCCTTCAATGAGGCGGGGACTTTCTCCCCGGACCAGCTGCTTCAGCACGACGTTTGCCAGCATCATGGAGCGATTGTTTTGGCCGTAAGACATGGCGGTCAGCCCGGCGCTGTACTCGATGCCGGAATTCGCGGCGATCGTTTTGCAGACGATCTCGGCGGCGGTCTTTGCGGCGGAGTAGATACAGGTATATCGGGGCGACTGCCCGCTCATATCGAGATGGTCCGCCACTTCGATCTCATTGTATGTACCTGCAAAGACAAACTTTTTGCAGCCGATTTGGACCGCTTCGGTGATGGCATCCCCCGCGCTCGCCGCGTTGGAAAGCTGAAGACGGTAATCCTTGAACGGTTCTCCGAACACGCCCTGCCACGCGAAGTGATAGAACACATCAACGTCATCGCAGATCATCTCATGGAGATGGTCATACTTTGTAAAGTCCGCGACCACAGGATGGAAGTTCGCTTTTCCGCTATGCCTTGCAAGCGCTCGCTCGGAGATATCCACCCCGTAGACGGTAACGCCTTTATTGAGCAGAAGTTCTGTCAGCGCGCCGCCGATGAACCCGCCCGCGCCTGTGACAATGGCTGTTTTCATGCAGCCACCGCCTTTCGAGCGGCAGCCAGCAGGATAACTTTATATTCAGTTACCCCCCCCCGGGTATTATTTGGGGTCTGTGATTTAAGCCAATTTGCCGTTTTCAGAATGCTCTCCTTAAAATCGGATTGACACTCGAAGCCGACCGGGATTTCTTTCGTCAGCTCTGTGTAATCTATGTATGTATTCTCCGGCATTTCGCCAAAAACGAAACGCCTTTCAGGACAGATTGCTGCGCCCATATCCGTGATTTTTTCTCTGAACGTCGAAATGCTTTTGTGGCCTATATAGTACTCATTGTACGGTTTTCCTTTTTCCGCAAGACAAATCAAGCCCCTAACTGTATCGTCAATGTATACCCAGTCGTTCGGATTATTGCCCTGAACAAGCTTAAGCGGCAGACTGTTTTGCATGGCGTTTATAATAGTGTTTACAGCCTTTCTGGAGCGATCGCCCACACCGTAGGTGTTTGTTAAAACTGCTTTGACATACTCCGTTCCGGCCTGCGAGCATATCTGCGCGCAGATATCCCCCGCCGCGCGTTTTGCTATACCGTATGTGTTGATGGAAAAATCTCCTGTCGTCTCGCTTTTCATGTGCTCATAACTCGAACTTACGAAGACAAATCTTTTGCAGATATTCAAAGCATCTTTGCATACCTTAGCAGCGGTTCTAATGTTATCCGTCTGCAATTCAACATCATATAAATCCTTGCCCCCAAGTGTGCCGCCCCATGAAAGATAAAACATCACATCAGCTATTTCTGGGATTCTTTCCGAAAGATTTTCAGCGGTTAAATCTATAGCAATAGGAGCAAAATTTTCGAACTGACAGAGCGGGTCAAGATATTCAGCCTTTATGTCCGCGCCGTAGACCTTACACCCCAGATTCAGGAGTGCTTTCGTCAGCGCGCCGCCAATAAATCCGCCCGCGCCTGTTACAATGGCTGTTTTCATGGAATCCTCCTTCAGAAATTCACATCACTGTCTTTCAAAAACGGTGCGTTTCTGTCTTTCTCGGAAACGATCGGCGTGATGTCTCCCCAGTCAATCCTGATCTCCGGGTCGTTCCACGCGATCGCTCGGTCGTATTTAGGCTCGTATAGCTCGTCCACTTTGTACTGCACTTCCGTATCATCGACAAGTGACATGCAGATGTGTCCGAACCCTCTCGGAATATAGATTTGCTGCTTTTTCACATCGTCTAATACAACAGAAACGTACTGCTTGTAGGTGGGCGACGCTTTCCGCAAATCGACCGCAATATCGAGGATCTTCCCTCTCGTACAGCGCAGCAGCTTTGCCTGCGCTTTCGGAGCATTTTGAAAATGGATGCCTCGAACAGTATGCTTTTTCAGGTTGCGCAGGTGGTTATCCTGCACAAAGACATTGTCGATTCCAAATTCAGCCATCGTCCGCTTCGAATAGGACTCCATGTAATAACCGCGATAATCCTCAAAAACCTTCGGCGTAAAGAGGATCACTTCGGGAATGGCGAGTCGCTCTGCTTTCATTCTTTTCACCCTTTCATCAATAAATCACCTAGACCCTCTTGGTCAAGCTGCTAATAAGTGAGGACTGGAATGTTCATTGATGAAAGTTTGAATTCTATTATGGATATGGGGTATATCCCTGCTTTTTTCAAAAGATAAACTGACTAAGTATCTAAACCCCCCCCCAGCAATTTTAGCGGGTTTCTTCTGAGAATTCATCCATGCCAAAATAGATCGGCGTACCGTAATCCCCTGCAATTTCAGCTTTGAGGAATCAAACACTGTATTTCCCGATTCGATCTTGCGGTCAATCTCCGGGTACTCAACATAGTCAATCCCCACCCCGTACAAGGGCGCAATTAGCTCTGCCAATTCCTTTAGGCTAAGGTCGTCTCCTCCAATGTTATAAATGTCGTTTACGCACTTCTCGGAAACTGCCCCATCGATCAAGTTGTTGCACAGATCTTCAATATGTGTAAACGTGCGCCTCACTTCTCCGTTTCCGTACAGTCGGATATTCTCGCCCTTCATCGCTCTATTCCGCATGAACTCTACCGTTCCGTAAGAAGACGCCCCCGGGATCAGAGATCCATAGGGAACACAGATCCTGAAAATGCAATACCGCACACCGTATACGCGGCTGAACTGCTCCAGATACTGTTCACAGGCAAATTTATTGATCGAGTAAATGGTTCGAAATTCCTTTTCGTCCGTCTCTTTCAAGGGCATGCTGCTGCCTTTATAGACTAACCTTGTCGAAGGAAAAACGATCTTTGCTTTAGATCCCTGTTCCCTATAAGCTTCGAGGACATGAAGCAACGCGCGCTCGTTGATGTCAATAAATGTATCATAGTCGTCAAAACCTGCAGCTGAACCGGTCTTCCCGATGAACATAAAGACAACATCGGCATCTAGGTCTATATTGGAAACAGACGCTCTATCCAGAATCTGTACTTTTTCATATGCCTGTTCTCCATCTGCGTGCGTATCAGCGCGGTCGTAGAGCCGGAGCAGTACGTTTGGGAACCTTCTTTTCAAAACGACAAGAAGATTTCGCGCGATATAACTGTTCGCTCCAATAACCGTAACTTTCATCAAATTCACCTCCCATCCCAAATTATCTTCTTTTCTATTGGTTTTTAACCGCATCGACAAGCTCCGCCTGCCGCGCGATCGTCTCATAATTCATTTCTCTTGTTTTTTCGTCCGCAACACACTTACAGAAATGCTCTATGGACTTTCTGAACGTGTCGTCCGCGCTAAGCTTTACGGTCTCAGTCTCGTTGCCGATTGTAATTTCCGCTGTTGGCTCGAAACCGTCCGGCGCGGTCAAAATTCGACCTGTTCTCAAAAAGCCCTTGCTTCCCCAGACCTCCAGCTCGCACTTGTAGCTGTTGTCCATGCCGAACGCGATCTGCGCCGTCACGCCCGCGTCGTTCACCATCGCCGCGCTGCCGTAGATGTCCACGTCAAAATCGGGGGTGCAGTTGAGGCGGGAATAGACTACCCGCGCCGTCTCGCCCAGCAGCATGGCTGCCAATTTCAGCGTATATCCGCCGCAGTCGAGAAGCGCGCCGCCGCCCAGGGCTTTGTTGTAGCGGAAGTCGTTCTTCGCGCGCTGTGGGAACCCGAACGCGATTCGGTACAGCCGCACGTCGCCGAGCCTGCCGCTCTTGACGATATCCTGTATCTCGCCGATCTGTTTGTGGAACGCGAACATATAATTCTCGTGAACAGCGAGACGCTTCGCTCCGGCGAGATCGATCAGCTCTTTCGTATCTTTCTCAGAGGTAGTAGAGGGCTTTTCGAGGAAAATGTGCTTACCGTGCTCCAGCGCCGCCTTTGCCCACCTGAAATGCAGCGCCGGCGGCAACGGCAGATAGACCGCGTCCACATCCGGCGAGGACAGGAGCGCTTCATAACTGTCGAAGACCGTGCCGCCGCAGACGTCGGCGAAGGACTGAGCTTTCTTCGCCTCACCGGCAATCACCGCCGGGTCCGGCGTCCGGTCCCCAAACCACTCTTTTTCGTCGGCGTGGGCCACACCGACGTACTCGGCGCAGTCGCACTTTTGAATCGCGGGCAGGAAGCGCCGGAACGCGATCTCAGAGGGACAGATGATGCCGATTTTTACTTTTTTCATATCACCACTCCAATACCGACAAAAGATTTCTAAGCTGGATATTCAGGCAGTTGTTGACCTTCACAAGTGCGCCGAGAGTCTTATAGTTCGTCCAGAAATACCCTTCCGGGGGCGCGGGCAACTCGTCCGCCTCGACTTCCACCACGACGTTTCGGTTCTGCTCGTGATAGAACCGCCCCCCCTCCTCGGAAAGCAGCGTGTCGAACTTGACGCCCTTCCCGGTCTTCAGGTGCGCGTCGAACAGTTCATCCACCGCAGTGTCCTTCGCTTCGTCGTGGATATACTCCCGCTGCACCGACGGCCCCAGCTCGATCTTGTCGAAGCACCCGACCTCCGGCGTCGCGCGGACGAGAAATTCCCGAACGCCACGATAAACGCGGGTCAGCAGACCGAACGTGGCGATCCCCGCCGCCTCAAACAGCGGCTGGCGCCAGTGCCGGACCTCCCGCCCCTCGATCTCGATGTCGCAGAACACAACCTTGAAGCTGTACGGCTCCTTGCAGACAAATTCCCCGTTTCGCGTCTCCCATTTTTCGAGGGAAAACAGCGGGACGAGCCGCCGCTCGCTCTCATCGAACATTTTGTAATTGTTGATGTACTGATAGATCTCCGAAAGATTGTCCCTTCCCCCGCCCAGCACGGAGCGCAGCAATGCGGCGTCCGTAAACTCGCTGAGATGCTCCTCCAGCGGCAGACAGGACAGCACCGTTCGCGTATCCATGTTGACGAGGTTGTCCTCACGCATGAGCGCTTTGATTTGCGGCATCGTCATCCACCTGTGCGACGGCAGCACCTCGACATCCTCATTTTCGGCGAGTTCGATGATGATGTTCCGGTTGCGCTTGCCGAGAAACCGGGACGACTGCTCCGACTGGATCTGGTCAACGACGATCCTATAGTTCGACGCATGGATAAAGTAGTCGAGATAGGCGGGTTTCGCGCCGCCGTGCTTTTGCGTAAAGTTCGACTTCGTCGCCTGGATTGTCGGGGAGAGCTGGATCTTGTTGATGTTTCCCGGCTCGATCTTCGCCTGCATGAGATAGTGCATCTCGCCGCCGATCCGCTTGCGGATGATGCCGAGATAGCCGATCTCGTTCTGCAGGAGGGTGGGCTGCTCGAGGAGCGTCCTTTCCCCTTCCGTCACGCGAAGCCCCGCGATCTGGAAGAAGCTCCCCGCGGGATTGCGGACCGTGCCCGATTCGCTGTCGTAATACCAAGGCGCGCATTGATCCAGCGTTGTTTTGTCAATCCGCACATGGATCGAGGCGTTGCGATTCTTGATCCAGGAAAAGATATCCGCCGTCGGGTGTAAAGGCATACCCGCTGTTTCCATACTATGATCGTTAAATGGAATAGAATGTGCCATAATTTAGCCTCACCAGAAAAGCGCTTTTATAAACAGCTTTATGTTGCATTTGTAGCTCTCAATCGCTTCAGCTCCTGTTTAACAAAGAACTTCTGAGAAAACAACCATATTCTGTAAAACACACGTTTCGGAAGGTGCTGATACATCCATTTTTCCACGGAGTATAGGAACGTTGTCTTAACAGGCTGCCTGACGTAGTCCTTCCATAGCGATTTTTCCAGCCATTCATCAAAATACACTTTGGCAGGATGAATCGTCCCAAGCTGCCACGGTTTTTCTCCAAGAAAGATTGCCATATGAATAATCGCAGGTGCGTCATATGCGCTCGCTATTTCTTCCGGGGTATAGAGCATGTTTTTCGCGACTGTTAATAAGTCCTTTTGGGGTATAGCGCAGAAAATCGGATCAAAGGTAAACTCCAGTGGTATAGCTGTGATTTCCCCTTTACACGCGACATTCAATATACCTTCGTCCGCCGACAAAACAATAACGCCATTTTTTCTGATTGAATCCATGATCTTTGCCGTCCAGTCTTCCGTTCGCCATCTTAGGACATTAAAAACCATAACTTCAGAATTAAACGGCGCTTCATATCCCGCCACATTACCCGTATCTGAAATTACAGAGTGCTTGACCATACCCAGCAAAGCATCTGCGGCAAAGGCGTCCGACTTAAACAAGGGTGAAATACTGCGAAGTACCACTGTGTCTGCATCGATATAAATCATTCTGTCCATCTCGGGGAAGAAATCCGGGAAAAACATTTTCAAATACGGGACATACGAACCGCGATACGGTTTGAGCCCCATGGATTTGTATTCTTTGATTTTTTCGGAAACATTCATACAAACGATTTTCCGATTGTACATGTCCGCCAGCTGGGCAAATTTTTTCTCATTCTCCTCGTTGAATCCCTCCGTCAGAATATAAACGGTCATTTCATCTATATCCTGATTGTTTTCGAAAAGAGAGGTAATGGAAACGCCACCGATTGGCGCGTAATTATTGTCAAACACATAAACGATATGTGCCGATTTTTTATCTTCGTGCCGCTGTTGTGTAGCGGCAGTCTCCCGAAATTGGTTTTCGGTTATGGCTTCATCTGCTCTTTTCACTTGTCTATCCTGCGTGGGATTCGTTTCATTCGTGCTCATAAATCTTCTCCTTTTGGCTGGTATAGTTGTATAAACCCATTCAATTATTGCGTTTCCGGAGGCCTGTAAAGATGACAGCCGCTTGAATCGCATCCTGAACGAAATAAGAAGCGATCATCGCGTAAGCGCCTCCGTAAATTCCAAATTCTTCAACAAAGCCGTTGATGGAAAAAACCATTAACACCAGTGCGGTGATAATAGCCGCAGCCACTGCGCCATTCTTTCGCATGGAGGTTAAAACCCCGTTTCCCACGAGTGTGAGCGCATAGAGGCAAGAGGCAGCAATCGCCCAATAAAGAAGCTGAAAATAGCTGAGGATCTCCTCCCCAAAAATCAAGCGCATAATCGGCCTGCCCAGGAGCGCAACCGCCGCCATCGCGAGCAGCATGAAGAGCGTCACCCCACCGTAACAGATGAACATCGATCTGCGCATCCGCTTCCAGTCTCCTTCATTCCACTGCTTTGCCAGCTCAGGCAGGAAAGCATATGAAATCATAGGCACAATCACAGAAATCAGCACCGTGATCGTAAATACGCTGGAGAACGCCCCTAGTTGTTCTTCTCCAAGCTGCAGCTGGATCGTGCGCCGCGGCATTGCGGTAATGCAAATCGGCAGGGTTATGCCCAGCATAATTGGAAAACACTTTTTCAAAAGTCGAATGACGCCCTTGAAATCGTCTCCGAAGAAGGCGATCTTTTCCCCGGTGACCCGTTTGTACACCGGCACATCGAAGAGGAGGACCACCAGAATGTCGCTAAATGCCATCGCCAGCAGCGCCTGAAGCAAACTGCGTGTAAGCCAGAAAGTAATGATAAACGAGACAAAAGCGAAAAAACCACGAATAACATTGGAATACCCGTTAAATTCCAGCCGGCCCTTGAACTGCACATAAGCATAGATCGTTTCTGAGGCGTTATTGCAGAAGAGATACAGAAGGTATATTGCTATCGCGACCCGTTCCTCGGTCGTGTATCCCCCTGCCGGCACAATATATGCGCAGAAAGCAATCAACGACACGACAGTTGCCATCAGCGACGCGGTGAGGTACTGTCTCTGTGTGAATTCCCCGTTGACGTCCGTAATTCGGAAATTACGCAGATTGTAGTACGCAATTGAAGAAAAGATATTGCCAATTGACATTGCCAACGAGAAAATACCGGCTGTCTCGAATCCGTCCATGCGCACCAGCACCACAGAAATCAGCCACTGCGCAAACGCCAGCGCCACCGAACCAATTGTGTTGATCGCCGCCTGCATCCCTGTTTTCAATCTGTTCTCCTCTCCGGCTATCCGTTTTGACGATGTATGCGGAAAGCCTCAAATAAAATTTGACAGTATCGGCAGCAAACAAACACCCGCGTTGATGATCGATCTCAGCACCATAACATCTGTGTATTCATTTGCCGTTCTCTCCACACCAATCCCCCTATCGGCGGTCTCGGCCTTTGGATAGGAAAGATATGCCAGCGCGCAGCAACACGCGAAAAAAGCAGAATTAAACAGTGGAAATACCCAGGGATATGCTTGAAGCCGCGCAACCACGCCGTAAATTATGCTGGTCTCCAGGTGAAGCGGTCCAAGCAGCTTGGAGAGAAGCATGGAATCCATCGTGTTCCCGAAGTAACACCAATCGTACTTGATCAGGTTTGCAAAGACCGCACACACCAGTCCCATGGATTCCAGCAGCAACCCAACCCTAAAATGCTCGGAAATACCGAGAAGCGCGAAAATCAGAAACGGCGCTAAAAGAATCATCCAATAAGGATATACATCTAAGAGCCCGAAAAAAGACGCGTAGCAAACAAAGCATATCCATGTCGCTTGACGCCACGCAAGCTTCGCGTCTTCTTCCTGTTTTTTTAGATAGCACCAAATAAGGGCCAAAACGTAAAAAACCACAAACAAATTGATTACGCCCGACGAGGTGGAAAAAGCTTTCGTCAAGAGGGTTATTTCAAGCGCAAAGCCTTCTCTCGCAGATGCGAAGATCCAGAAAGGAACGTTTGTAATGAATATTGGGCAGAGAAAGCCGAGCAGCGCAAAAAACAACTTTGATATCTTCTTTTCTTGAAGAAAAAGCAGTGGCAAAAAGATAACGGCGGCAAAATACTTAAAGCAAAACGCGATTCCAAAGGCAATTACAAATCTCCGACGATCTTTTTTCAAAAAAGCATATACCCCCGCTAACTGCAGGACCAAACTCAAAACATCATACTGACCCATGATGAATATGACCGACAGGATCAATGATGAAGACAAATAGAGATACACCAGGAATGCCTTCGTTTGCTCTCCCAAGCCATAGAGGTCGAGAAGTTTTTTTACTAAGAATGCCGATAGGAGCGTTGCGCCGATTGGCAAAAGCTTCATATAAGCGAGGCAGAGCATATTGTTCATGACATCGATGCCCGCGAAAGACTCCAGCAGAATCAGTGGAATATTCCAAATCGCAAAGACAATATATATTACAATATTATAAGACGCCCCTTGCTCCGCTGAATAAAACACGTTTCCCGATTGAACATGGTTGAGCGAAAAGAAATTCAGAAAATCCCCCTGAAACAGAATCTTCCACAGATTCATCCCATGTCTTGTCGTGATCTGAATGTCTCCATAGGTGTGACAAAACAAGAGAACTACCATCATTAAGATCGTGACACACCAAAGGGTTCTTTGAAAAGCAGATTTATTTCGCACCATTTCTCTTCTCCTAAAAGCGAACAGCCGTCATCAGCTTTTTAGAAATTGAGACTCATAATTAGTTCTTTATTATATCCGCTTTCTTCATGTACCGATTCGCTCTCTTTACTCTCTTCAAAATTCAGCCGGCATTCTTCCACAACCAGAGGACGGTTCATCACGCGCGCATTGATCGCCATGATATACTCGCCCATAAAACCCATGAACGCAAGCTGAACGCCGCCCATGAAGAAGACCGCAATGATGATCGGCGCATAACCCGCCGGAAAACGATCCCAGAAGATCAGTTTGGCGATCAGCAGCCCGATCGCCCCCAAAATACTGAGAACGGCGACCAAAATCCCAAAAAATGTCGCGATTCGCATGCCGAGCTTCGTGTAGCTCGTAAAGCTCAACATCGCCGCGTCGTATAGCGTAAAGAAATTGTTGTGCGTTTTGCCCGCGCGCCGCAGGGGCTGCTCGTATTCGATCTCCTTGCGTTCCGGCCCCAGCTCCGCCACGATCCCCCGCATGAACGGCGTGGGATCCTTTAGCTCCCGCAGGACCTGAACAAAGCTCTTGTCATACAGGCCAAATCCGGTGAACTGTTCGATCATATCTACCGAACTCATTGTGCGAATGAGCTTATAATAACAGCCGCGGAGAAAATACAGGATCTTGCTCTCTTTGCTGCGGGTCTTCTTGCCGATCACGACCTTATACCCGCTTTCCCACTCGTGTACAAACCGAGGAATCATTTCGACGGGATCCTGAAAATCGCAGCACATCGTAATGGTGCAATCTCCAGTCGTCTGGAGGAGGCCGTGCATCGGCGAGTTGAACTGTCCGAAATTCTTGCAGTTGAAGATGGCCTTCACGCATTTATTCTCCGCGCAGATCTCGCGAAGGATCTCTCTTGTCCTGTCTGTCGATTTATTATCAATAAACAGGATCTCATAATTGTATTGCGGGCAGCTTTCATTCAGCTGCTTCCACACCGCTTCATAGATCGGCCGGACGTTTTCCTCCTCGTTGTAGCACGGGATTAGAACAGAAATTTTTTTCTTGTCACCCAAGGTACTCATCCTTTACCCACTCGATTGTTTTCCGAATTCCATCCGCGAACGCAGTCTGCGGGACGAACCCGGTATCTCGCTGCAGTTCTGTAATGTCAGCCTGCAGGTGCATCACCTGTACGGGGCTGTATGCTACCTGGCCGAATCCCAACGGCAGGCTCGGGTCAATCGCGTCACGAAGAATCTGAACATATTCCCGCAACGGGCAAACCGTTCCTGTGCCAAGAACATAAAGCTTCCCATCGACACCGCGTTCTGCCGAAAGATACAGCGCTGAAGCGGCGTCATCTGCATATAAATAATCCCACAGCTGTTCTCCTGCGGTAAGCGCCGGCTGCTCCCCGGCGAGGAGCTGCCGGATCACAGAGGAGATCATACTGTTTTGGCCGTCTCCAGGGCCATATACACTGAGCACGCGCGCCCAAATATGCGCTATGCCGAGCTTTTTGCATTCGACCCGGCTCATCTGCCCCGCGCAGAGCTTCGCCATTCCGTATCCGTTTTCCGGGAAGCACGGCGTCTCAGGCTTTAATGCCCCCTCTACTCGGCCGTATTCAGCCTGGCTTCCCGCACCGACAAACACCTTGCAGCCTAGCGCCGCAGCAGCCCGAACCGCCGCAATCGTGTTGTTCACGTTTCCGATCTGTACCGGCATATCGTTTCGGGCGTCACCGACCGTACCGGCCCACCCGAGGTGGAAAAACACGTCTGCCTGCCCGGAAATTTTCCGGGGAAGGTTGTCGATTTCCGAGAGATCCAGCTCGACCGTATGAACGAGGTCGTGCTTTGGAACCGCACTCATGCGCGCGCTCCCCGGTCGGACGACCGCAAATACCTCTACGTTTTCTCGAATCAGTTTCCGTATCAGCGCCGTACCGATTGCCCCGGTAGGGCCGGTAATGACGGCTGAACGAATGTTACGGTGCCACAGATCCATATTCTCAAACTCGCTCCCTGATCAAACAATTCTACGGATTTCTGCAAAATCACTGCGTTTCGTGGAAACGCTGCATTTTCTGACGCAAAAAATTGCTCCTTCTGCACAACCAGCCGCTGGAGACGAAAAGGCTCTTTGGAAAATCTATGTCGGGCGCCGCTCTAATTTTTCTTTGCCTTCTTTTTCAAAAGCGGCTCGCGACGTTTTACGCATGCAATCAAATTTTTGACAACCATCACGCAGCACCAAAGAATCGCGGCAAGCGCAAAGCAATGATAGAAGATATAGTTCGGGTAATGGACATCCCTTGTGTAAAAAAGTGGAAGATGGATATTGATCAATACCAGCAGGGTAAAAGGAAAAACATTGCTCTTGTTGATCGTCTTTTCGGAAATAATAAACTGAATCAGAGGTAGCAAAAACAGGGAAAAAACATATGCGTATTGCGATGAAAACAACGTAATCGCCAAGGAGATGCATAGCTGTGCCTGCCACTCCTTTTTCATCAGCAACGAAGCCAACAGCAAAAGCCCGGCAACACAAAACCCGGCACCCACAAACCAACCAGAATCGATCTGAATACTAAAGAACTTTTCAAGGTAACCCGAAAGACGGACCAGGATATTTTCAAATCCTGTTCCGACTGTCGGTGGAACGCCTATAATAGGCCCCGCCCTTTCCATTGTCACAGACAGCCATATGGAAAGTCCGGATAACCCGTCTTTGAAAAGCAGCGCAGGGAGAATGACGGACGCGATGCCATATAAAACCGCCCTGGCTGCGCGCTTAAACTGTTTGTCCCGAAGGAGCAGCACGCCAAAAAACGCTGGATAAAGCTTGATGCCCGCCGCAAATGCCAAAGCCAGCAGAGAAAGTTCTCGAAGAAGCGCATTGGAAGAATTGCGAAAATACTGGAAAAAGAAAAGGGAAACAATAACAAGAAGTATGATATTTCCACGATCGACCGCATGCAACATACCCGGGCTCAGCAGCATACATACAGCGACAAAATTAGCTTTCAACGGTCCCAATTCCTTGAGGAAGGAAGTCAGAAAAAGCATTGCGATCAGAAACATCAAAATGACAAACACCAGAAAAATCAACATCGGTGCCTGATACGTCCGCAAATCCAAATTGGTTCCACGAATATAGACCGATTCGAAAAAGTCCGGAGGCCAATTCTGTGTGACACTGTCTGGGATAAACCGCAGAAAAACATAAAAAACCAGATTCGCCAGCGGCGGATATAAAGTGCGAAATAGACTATACGGGGTTCTGCCTTTCACATATTCAATACTGTGGAAAAAGTCCATGCCAGTATCTCTGGTATCATAGAAAAAATACCGTTCCAGCAGTTCTCCCCTGCTGAAAAAGAAGCAGAGCAAAACCACGATTGCACCGAGCGAGGCAGCCAAGCAAAAGACATTGACCGGCGTTAAAAACCGTCGGATCTTATTCAAAATTTGAGCTGTTTTTTGTTTCATCCAAGTCATTCCTTCCCAAGTTTCTGGATCAAGTGTTTTCTTTTTTCGAAAGCTTTCCACAGCGCCGGTACAAAAAGTTTAGAAACCAATACGCTGCCCTTTAGCTCTTTTCAAACAGGGGAATCAGCATATTCTCCGCGAGTTCCTCGTCGCTAAGTGCCGGGGACATGTACTCGAGCGGCAGGGACTCCATCTGCCCGTCGGATCGTTTGTAGGACACCTGCTTGGGGACGGCCGTGAGCTCTATGGGGGTCTTGACCTCAATAATCATGGGGCCTTCATATTCCAGAGCCTTGCGCACCTTCTCGTCAAGCTCGCCGTTGTTCTCTATGATCTCCGTTTTAAGGCCGAAGGCATTGGCGACGGCCGCAATCGGCGGGATCGACAGATTCGAGCTCTCGTTGCAGGCCACAATTGGTGAAAGGATGTTGAATAATCAGTAGAGATTCTCTGGTCAGGCGCTCAGTCACCATCATTGATATTTCGGAAAAGATCGCCCAGTTCTTCCATGCTGCTTGCGGTTTTGTATACCCGTGGATCATGTGCAAGCAGTTGATCTCCTTGCCCCCAGGTCACAAAAACACAGGGGATGCCCGCATTTGCGGCTGTTGCGAGATCGCTCTCCCCGTCCCCCACATATATCGCCTCTTCGCGTAAACATCCGCATAGCCGGCATATCTCATCCACTCCGTAAGGGTTCGGTTTTGAGGGCTTGTCCTCGACATATCCGACGACTGTGTCAAAATAAGACGGCGGAAACATTTTTCCTACGGTGTCCTCAAGCAGAAGCTGCCCTTTATTTGAGTTCACAGCGATCCGATAGCCCATTTTTTTCAGCTCTGCGAGGAGCTCTGTCATGCCTGGATAAGGTTTTGTATTAGGCTTCTCGCTCTGGAGATAAAGCTGGCGGTAAAGCGTCTTGACACGATCAATATTCTCTGAAGCCCGCGCATCGGCTGGCAGCATTCTTGATACAACTGTTTCAAGATTTCCACCCACGAACCGATCATAAGCGGCGATTGGATGCGTCGGGAAACCACAGGCCTCCAGCGCCTTATTGAAGCATATGGCTACGTCAGTCACAGTGTTCACTAATGTGCCGTCAAAATCAAATATTATAAGCTTTCTCATGCGGAATAGCCTCAAAAAGGATAACGGTTTGACTCATATTCTTCTCTTGAAAGAAAAGGAAACATGTCGTCCATTGACGGGGAAACGATACTTCCGTCGGCAAGGACCTTTGATGAAAGCTTTGGTACAAAATTCTGCTCCGGGTCAACAACAACGTTGCACAATACAGGTCCAGGGGTAGAAAGCGCCTTGCGGACAATCTCGGCGGCAGATGGCTCATTGTCCAGCAGAAGATAGGAAAACCCAAAGGCTTCCGCAAGCTTTTCAAAGTCGGGGAAGCCCACGCCAGTGCTCGGATCAAGCCCAATAAGCGGCGGCTTAAAAAGATTTCGCTGTGTTTGCCTAATTGAATGATATCCGTTGTTATTCAGGACGAACAGCTTGATGTTGAGCTTGTTATATGCGATCGTGGCAAGCTCCTGGACATTCATCATAAGGCTGCCATCGCCATCCACACAGAGGACCCGACCGCCCTTTTCCTGACGCGCCACTGCCGCGCCAAGCGCAGCCGGAAGTCCGTATCCCATTGCGGCGCAGCCGGAATTTGTAAACATTCTCTGTCCCTGTTTGATCCTGCACCCCTGGAATGTCATAACGCATGCGCTCCCGTTCCCGAGCGTCAGTACGTCGTCCGAGTTCATTTCAGAAAAAAGAACATCCACAAAAACATATGGATTTAAGAGCTCACCCTGACCGTGGTGGTACTCAGGAAGCACAGCAGGATATTTTTCAACCATCATCCGGCACCAGGATACCCAGCGTGCGTGCTCCGCGTTCACTTGATAGGGCAGGGAGAGGAGCGTCTCCATGACCTGCTTCACATCCCCCAAAACCGGCATATCAGGAACAAAAGTGGGCTTTTTAAGCTCATTTTCGTCGATGTCCACCATGATCTTGTAGGCGTTTTTTGCGAAATCGTTTTTATTATAAGTTATCGTCCGAATATTCATCCGGCTCCCAAGCACGAGCAGGAGGTCACAGTTCTGGACGATAAAGCTGCTGCCGCGCGTTCCCTCACGGCTGGGCGATCCGGCATAATAGGGGTTGTCGTAGGCGACAAGATCCCCGGAATTCCACGCCAGCGCAACAGGGACCTTCAGCTTCTCGACCAGGCGAAGGAGCAGGCCATTCGCTCCGGAAAGCCGAACGCCGTAGCCGGCAAAAATCAGCGGGGCCTTTGCTTTTGAGATGAGACTCAGTATCTTCTTCGCGGTTTCGGTGGGAACATCCGGGATCCCGGCTCCGCAGTCTTCCCCTTTCGGGTCAAAGTGAACGAGCCCGTCGGTCTCAATCTTCGCGCCCTGTACATCCAGCGGAATATCAAGCCACACCGGACCCTGGCGCCCCGATGTTGCGAGGAACCACGCCTTCTCAAGGTGATAGGCGATTTTCTCCGGCTCTGTGACCATAACACAGTATTTTGTCATATTGGAGACAGAATGTATAATATCAAATTCCTGATCTCCCAACTGACGCAGATCAAGATCAGGCACGGCCCACAGTGTTGTCTCTCTCTTGACCTGACCCGAAAGGATAAACATGGGGATGCTGTCGAGCCATCCACCCATCACGCCCGTGATGGCATTCGTCCCCCCTGGGCCGCTGGTAACGCATACGCTTGCAATCCGCCCGGTGAGGCGTGCGTAAGCCTCGGCAGCTATAGCGCACCCTTGCTCATTGTGGTTGAAGACGTTTCGGATCTTTCTATTGTGCCCCAAAGCGTCATCCAATTGCATGGCACCGCCGCCCGTAACCATAAAATTATGCGTAACACCGTGATCGACGAGAAAATCGGCAATATAATCTGCCAAGCGCACTACCATCGGTCAAACCGTCCTTTCGATAAGGCTATCCGCTGAAAATTCATTATCGGGTTCAAATCGCCCCGCTGAATTTATCCTGAGTAAACGTATACCTAGAAAAAGTCAGAAAGCTCAACTTCATATCTGCGTATTCCTTCTCCAGGACATCTCGGATATGATGGTTCATCTGGCCGGCCTGGTCACGGATGAAGGAATATTCCATACGGGGGTTAAAATAGTTATCATCCTGATCGGAGTATCCGTCAAAACCGGCCAAATATATCTCCTGTACTCCGCACTGTTTGAGAAGCCTCAAAAGCATGAGCATGGAATTGTCCGCAATGTTCTGCCCCTTCTCCAAAAGCGGCTCTCTTGTAAAAACATACGAAAAAGGCTGTTGCTTTGACTCTACATTGGAGGTCGCGATGATCTTTAAGGGATGCTCCCTTTCCTCCAAAAGCTCCTCTGTCATTGCAAGGTAACGGCTGGATTTTGTCACAAAAACATAATCTACGGGAATTCCCTCGGGGATATAATTGATGGAAATGATCAGAGGATTTTCTCTTTTTATAAAACCGTCCACCTTATCCCGCTGCAATGTGATATTTGGTCCGGGGCCAATCAGTAGGATCGGCTTTTTCTGCGCAAGCTGCGCGCTGAATTTCTCAATGTTGGCATCGTCGTCGTACCTTTCCGATCTGTACTCCTCAAATGCCCTCTCCCCCGCTTCTCTGTCATACAGGAGCTTGCTATCCTCCGGGCCTATTTGTTCAAGCGTCTCATTCAACCCACGAATCGAAAGGTCAGGCTTGCCCTGAAGTTGTTTTACATAGTTGGGATGCACACCGTTGTGAGCGCAAAGATAGAAATACATCTTATAGCCCCACGGCGTTTCCCGGTAAAAATCCATAACGCTCTCGTCAATCGCCTCCAGGATCGGTCCAAGGCGATATGCTTTTCCATATTTTTGATTGAGGTATGGCACGATCAGCTCAACAGGCAGATTCCCGGCACTCTTTCCCATCCCGTACAGTGAAGCGTCCACAACTATATTGCGTTTGGGCGAGATCTCGTCCACAAATGTCATCGTGTTGGCGAAAGCAAGCTGGAGATTATTGTGGCCGTGGTAGCCCATTATGATTTCTTCGGAAAGGTTCTCGTCAAGGATTGTTGCGATGTGTCGAAGCTTATCCGGATCTAAAAGGCCATAAGTGTCAACAATGGAAAGTGCATAGGGCTTTACCTGATTTGCAAGCCCGATCACCTCGAGCAGCTCACTGTCCGTATAGCTGGTGATTGAAACCAGCTGGGAAAAAACCTTATATCCAAGCGCCTTGACCTGCGCGCAGAACTTCATCGCCTCATGCATTCTGTATTTCTTGAATATGACACGGATCCCGTCCAGCATACTTTCCGAACAAGGCTGGAGATGTGGCAGACTGCAGGTGCCATAATCGATCATTCCAACGGTTATCGGAGGACGTTTTTTTACTTTTCCGTAAATTTTATCCACCGAGGAGGTATCTGGCATAATGCTACGGTCAAGGTCGAAGGGCCTGCGCTCATCCAGAAAGCCGACCTCTACAACATCCACCCCGGAATCGACCAGGCGGGAGAAAATGCTGCAAAGATTGTCATTCCCAAATTTCCAATCGTTTACATACCCACCGTCGCGAAGTGTGCAGTCCAACAAACGAATCGTCTTGCTCGTATCATTCATATCAATATCCCCCAATGCATCCTTGCTTTCCTGTCTTCATTTAATCGCCTCAAGGATCATCTCTGCCATATAGTCGATCATCTCGTCCGTCATTCCCGGATAAACGCCGACCCAGAAAGTATTATTCATGATAAAATCGGTCCATGTAAGATCCCCGGCAACGCGATAGGCGTCTGTGCCGCGGATGCTGTCAAAGCATGGGTGGCGGATCAGATTGCCCGAGAAAAGCAGCCTCGTTTGAATATTGTGTTCCTCCAAATAGCGCGTAATCGCGTTCCGTTCAAGCTTGCTTTCCTGACGGACGGAGATCAAAAATCCAAACCACGAGGGCACACTATTCGGCGCGGGCTCTGGCAAGATCAGCTTGTCCGAGGCGCGCTCCAGCGCGCTGTGGAGCCTCTGCCAGTTGTGGCGGCGTCTTTCGATAAAATCAGGAAACTTTTTCAGCTGCTCGCAGCCGATCGCCGCCTGCATATCGGTAACCTTCAGGTTATATCCAAAGTGGCTGTATACATATTTGTGGTCATAGCCCTGGGGCAGCTCGCCGTGCTTTCCATCAAAGCGATGGCCGCAGAAGTTATCGTGCCCGGAGGGACAGACGCAGTCGCGTCCCCAATCTCGGTACGAAAGGATCAGCCTGTGAAGCAGCGGGTTGTTCGTGTATACGCATCCGCCCTCGCCCATCGTCATGTGATGCGGAGGATAGAAGCTTGAGGTCCCGATGTCCCCCCATGTGCCGGTGTATCGCGTCTCATCGCCGATCCTATACTTAGATCCCAACGCGTCGCAGTTATCCTCGACCAGCCACAAACCATATCGGTCGCAAAACGCCTTGACCGCGGCTAAGTCGAATGGATTCCCCAGGGTGTGCGCGATCATGACCGCCTTCGTCTTTTCACTGCGCGCCGCTTCTAATTTTAAAACATCAATGTTATACTGCGGGACCGTCACATCCACAAAAACAGGTACGGCTCCGTACTGAATGGCCGGCGCGACCGTGGTCGGGAATCCGCACGCCACGGTGATGATCTCATCGCCGGGCTTGATCCGCCGCTCGCCCAGCTCCGGAGCGGTCAGAACGGAAAACGCGATCAAATTTGCTGAAGAACCGCTGTTCACTAGATGCGCGTATTTCACGCCGATCCACTCCGCAAACTCCTTCTCGAATTTCTCGGCAAAACGTCCGGTCGTCAGCCAGAAATCCAGCATAGCATCGGTAAGCGCGCACATTTCCTTTTCATCAAAAACCCGAGACGCGTAGGCAATCCTGTTTCCCGGCTGGAACGGGACTGTATTTTCCTTGAAGTCGTGATAATATCGCGCGACAAGCTCCTTAATTTTTTCTCTTGCCTCGGATTCAGTTTTCCAAATTGGCATGATCGATTTCCTCCAAATTTCCCACTTGTCTGTGATAAAGATACCGCGAACACTATTTGCGATTCTTATAGCTGTCCGAAATACGCCTCTATTTCCTGGTCCATCTCCTTCGCGACATTTTCGCCTGCAAGCCAAATTTTACTGAACCTGCAGGTTAAATCCACGCATTTTTCGATCTTCCACCGCGGATGCCAGCCCAAAACCGTTTTGATCTTGTTGCAGTCCAGCTTCAGATAATTCGCCTCATGGGGCGCGTCCGCTTCCGCACGGTTCTCCCATGCCGCTCCTTCTCCCCAGTACTTGCAGAAAAGATCGACCAACTGACCTGTTTCCACGCAGTCGCATTCGTCCGGCCCCACATTATAGGACCCGGCATATTTTATGTCTTCATACTGCTTTTGCACGATGGTCAAGTACGCCGACAAGGGTTCCAAGACATGTTGATACGGGCGGATAGAATAAGGGTTTCGTACCGCGATCTTCTCCCTCTTCCGCATTGCCCGAACGCAATCGGGAATAATTCGGTCAGAAGCAAAATCTCCGCCTCCGATCACATTTCCCGCACGCGCCGTAGAGACCGCGATGCCAGCGTTGGTAAAATAGCTGTTGATATAGCTATGCGTGACAAGCTCAGAGCAACTTTTAGAATTCGAGTATGGATCAAACCCATCCAGCGGCTCGCTCTCCCTGTAACCCCAGCACCATTCCTCATTCTTATAGACCTTATCTGTAGTCACATTCAAAACGCTCTTCGCATATCCCTGTTGCCGGACACATTCGAGCAGGTTGACCGTCCCCATGACGTTTGTCTCGTATGTATGCCTCGGATCTTTATACGCTTCCCGCACAATCGGCTGCGCCGCGAGATGGAGCACGATCTCCGGCTGTACGCTCTCATACGTTTTCATCAATAGATCCGCGTCGCGGATATCTCCGATCACGCTGGTCATTCTGTCTTGCAGTCCCGCCAAAGAAAACAGATTCGGCTGCGTGGGTGGATCCAGCGCGTACCCAGTCACTTCGGCGCCGGCGTTCGTCAGGATTCGGCAAAGCCATGCCCCTTTGAACCCGGTATGCCCAGTGACAAAAACCCGCTTGCCGGCAAAAAACGTAAGATCCATGTATCAATCTCCTGATTCCTTAATCTTGCCACTTCTTCCACGGGGCTTGGCCCCGCAGCAAAAGTTCGTCCAGTATATCCTTTTCTCGTTTGGTATCCATGCACTGCCAGTATCCGCTGTGACTGTAGCTCATTAACTGTCCTTCCCTTGCCAACCGTTCCAGTGGATCTCGTTCGAAAACAGTTTCATCCCCCTCGATGTATTCAAAAACCTCCGGCTCCAAGACCATATACCCAGCGTTAATGGTTGTTCCGTCCGCCCCACGCTTCTCACGAAAAGCGCGCACGGTGTTGTCTTCGATGACCAGGATCCCTTTGTCCTGCTTCAGTTTCACGGAGGTCAGTGTGGCAAGTTTTCCATGGGATTGATGGAACTCAACCAGCTTCGCAATATCCACATCACATACGCCATCGCCATACGTCATCATAAACGGTTCGTTTCCAATATAAGGCTGGATCCTCTTGATCCGTCCTCCCGTCATGGTATGAAGACCGGTATCCACCACCGTCACCTTCCACGGCTCACAATGCCGATCATGTACGGTGACATGCTCATTCCCTTTGGTAAAGTCGAACGTCACATCGTTATTTCGAATGAAATAACTCGCAAACCAGTCCTTGATCATGTTTTGCTTATATCCGGCACAGATCACAAAATCATTAAAGCCGTAGTAAGAGTATTCCTTCATAATGTGCCAAAGGATCGGCATTCCTCCGATCTCCAGCATCGGTTTGGGGTTGTGCTGACTCTCCTCGCTGATCCGCAATCCCATGCCGCCGGCTAAAATAACCACTTTCATCCTATCTCAAGCCTTTCCAATATGTTTATTTCAACAGGTCGCTCAAAAAGGTGAAGACCTTTTTCCCTTGTACCTCCGCGTTTTTCTCTCTCAAGACAAACTCGCGCGCCGCCGCGCCTTTCGCGTCCAGCTCCGCCTGCGGAAGGGCGAGAAGCTCTTCCAATCTTGCCGCTGCCGCTCCCGGCTCTACACTGTCCACACAGTACATATGCCTGTAATACTCTTCCGGGATTCCCTCCAGCTTCGTGATCGCAACCGGCGTGCCGGAAACCATATATTCAAACACCTTTGAGGGAAATGAATACTTTGTATATTCGTCTTTCGGGTCCCTGAGGATCACCAACAGCCGCGCGGACTTCAGTTTTTCAAAAACCTCTGTTCTTGGCAGAAAGCCAAAGAATTTCACTCTCTCATCTTTCCCCGCGCGGTCCAAAATTTCTTTCCGCATATCCCCGTCTCCCATGATCCAGAGCTCAGTGGGAAGTGACAGCCGCTGGTGTGCTTCCAGAATCTCTCCGATCCCTACCTGCCGCATCAGCGTCCCGGCGTGCGCGATCGCGTTCGCTTTCGGGGCTGGGGCTAAATTCAAACCGTTTGGATTGTAGATCCCCTCTACCACACAATACGGTTTGCGCTTCGAGTTCACAATGTCGTTCATTTTCTCGGAAAAGAGAACATAACCGTCATAACTTTTCTGCAGTCTGTCCGTAAAACGCACATACGGTCGAATAATCGCGCGTTTATACAACGGCATCTTCCGAATCCGTTCCTCCTGATAGGTGAACAGCGACAGATCGGTAAAGGTAACGGCACGCTTGATCCGGAACAGGCCCGTGAAAAGGACGATCGCCGCGGAGACGGGGGTAAAGTGCGTACTGGAAAAGACACAACGATCCTTCGTCTTCCTTGTCCTCCATGCCCAGCCGATCACTTTCCCGGCTGTGGAGAAAAAATAGGACAGTTCCCGGAGAAAGGGAAGATTTACAAAGCCGAGAACGGAAAAGGGGGAATCTTTTTTCCGCTTTTTGGTCCATAGGAGCCGGTCTTTGGGATAATAGGAGGTCTGATAGATCGTTACAAACTCGAGTTCCAGCTCCGGCTTCTTCAAAAGCTCCTTGCAGAGCGCCTGCTCGTAGGAAAACTGCGCGATATAATACGGTTCCTGCCGCGCGGCCTTTGCGGCATGGACCTCTTCATCCGAGAAAAAGCCAAAATACAGAATGTTCACGTCTCTTTTCCCCCCTCTCTCGGTATCGCCCCGACAGCGTTTATCCCCTCCCGAGATTTTTCAGACTCAGCAGACAGCCGTAAGCTTTGGAAGAAAGCCGAAATAAGTCGGGGGAGACACGGTAAAGTTTTGCGGAGAGCATTGTCACTTTCCGTGGATACGTACACAGTGTACGCATAGCGTCCGTCAAAGGCAGCTCCTCAAAATAGCGGTAAAAATCTTTTCGATTCAACCGCTGCGCTGCCTGCCATGCCATGGACCAGAGCAGACGCGGCCCCTCGTACCGTTCGTACAGCGGGGCAAAGTCTGGCGTCGTTTTATAGACAAAATCCAGCAGATCGAGGGCGATACGGTACCCGTCCACTCTGTCCTTATCAAACCTGCCCATGGCGGAATCGGAATGGATGATGTAGTAGTAAAGCACATTCTCTATGGAAACGACAGACCTGCTGGCGCAGAGCATTTTCCAGATAAAGTTACTGTCCTCGCTGTATTTTGACGTTTCATTATAACGCAGCCCATACAGACGGATCACGTCGGCCTTGACGGCGCAGCTCCCGCAGCACAGCACGATGGCTTTGAAGAGATTCTCCTTTAAGACCTTTTCTTTATCCAAAACAGAGAACACCAGCGGCTTGACTTCTTCCTTGCGCGAAATATCCTGTTTGCAATAAACAAACTGCCAGTATACAAAATCTGAACCCGTTTCCTGCAGCGTCCGCAAAATGTAATCCACATAGCAGGGCGGCAGCAGGTCGTCAACGTCACAAAAGGAGATCGCATCTCCCGTCGCCTTTTCAATGCCCAGGTTTCTTGCCGAACTCACCCCACCGTTTGGCTTTGCATAGAGTACCGAATGTACGCGCGGATACGCCTTAGCCAGGATTCGATACTGTTCCCGCGTATCGTCCGTAGAGCCGTCGTCGACAAACACCGCCTCGTAATCCGTACAGGTCTGTGCGTTCAAGCAGTCAAACAGCGTTTTCAAATAGCGCGCTCCGTTGTAAACCGGAACGATAATACTCAGTCTCACTCTCTTCACACCCTATTTTTGAGCCGACGGATGATCTGCTTCACATACATCTTCTTCGTGTCCACATCCCGCTAGGGCCCAGAAAAGCGACGTCACAGTCACCATACTCATGAGCGGCTGCACCAGCGCAAGCCCCAAAATCCCGCCGAGAGAGAGCAGTGTCCAAAACGCGTTTTCACATTTTAGGATATGGATCAGGAAAAAGAGGATCGGGCCGGCTATCATCAGCAGGAATAGGATCGCTCCGATCCCCCCAAATACCAACCAAGTTTCCAAAAGAAGGTTATGCGATCCCTGCTGCAAAACGAGCTCCCAGTATTGACAGTTAAAATAGACAACGCCTGTTCCGATTATAGGGCTCTTCCTAATCTCCTCAGCGGACGCTTTCCAGAGCATTTCTCTCATGCCGTCACTGATCTGAATCAGGGCAGCCATTTCGCTTTGAGATACTGGGGGGATCATACCACCGCTTGGCTCCCCTGGTATATTGGGTACTTCTACGTTAGATATAACCTCTTCTTCTTTAAATGCCGACCACTCCATCACTCTTTCTACAGAACTTCTGGCACTGTACAGATCTGTAGCGACAAGAAGTGTGACGCACACAATAACACTGAGGAAAATCGTCCCGCATGCTTTCCAACTGTTTTTGCGTTTTCCGCAGCATACAACCACAGAAAGCACAAATACCGGAATCAATAGCAGCGCGGCGCTTCTCGAACCTGAGATCAAAATGATTGTAGATCCGCTGACCAAGCTCACTTCCGCTAAGATCCGAAGGGTCTTCCCACTTTCCTCCCGACAAACACACCGAAATAGCTGCGGAATGAGCGCCAACGTGATGCAGTCGTAAACCATTATGTTTTCCAAAAGGCTGGAAGCCCGAATCCCGCCGTATGTAAACGCTCCCAAAACAAGCTGTAAAATATTGAGCGTCAAGGAAATGATCACATAATTCAGAGCGTTGTATTTGGCAGGGAATATGCCGCAGTCCGCGGCGAAAAACATGACGACTCCAAAGATCGCCGCCATGGCGAGATACAGGCTGGGGCGTGCCGCTTCATAGCCGCCGTGCAAGAAACGCCATACGGTCACAAACCCATATACGAAAATAAGCAGTACCGTCAGGCAGAAAATATATTTCGCCAGCCCGGCGGGCTTATATTTCTTCTTCAGGAATCTGATCATGAAAACGATTCCTAGACAAAAGAGCAGAACATAGGGAAGCTTCAGAACCTGATAGCTAACCTTTTCCGGCAGATATTGATAAAACGAGGTGACCAGCGTATATAGGGAGAACACAATTGTAAGGCTGTACTTTGAAAGACTGGTCCGCAACGAGCGCATTTCTATTACCCTTTCCTTCTTCTGTGACAAAATTTCAATACTCCAAAAGCAACCGCCGCTTCAACCGCGAAGCATATCGGTCCAAGGATGACCGTTTCGATGACGCCTTCCAAAGGTACGATCCCCTGCAGCCAGAAAAACACCGCGCCGACGGCGGCCATCGGCAGCGGGAGGCAAAACAGATCCCGCACCGGCAGCACCGTCCAAATGGAAGCCTGCATATACGTTTTCCGAATGGAAAACAAAAGGCACACGTTCATGATCAGCGTTGCCGCGACCGGCGCGTAGACCAGTTCGTAAAATCCCATGAACCGGTTCAGCAGCAGCAACAGGGCAAAATTAGCGGCCACCATGACGACTCCCGCTTTCAGAATCTCCTTCTGACGGTCAGCGGATGTCAGCAGCACACCCAGGTTCAGCGCCTGGAAGAGCAGCATTAACAGATAAACACGAAAGATCCGCACGCTCTCGATATATCTCTCCGTAAACAGAAACAGGATAACGCCTTCAGAAAATGTAAACAGAGAAGCAAATATCGCCGCGAATATCGCCAAGGCCACCCGGATCACGCCCCGGTACTCCTGAATGATGCCGTCCAGCGCCGGTCGATCCCCCGCTTTAAATCTCTGCGCGATATCCGGGAGCATGACCGCGATGATGCTCGAAGAAATGGTACTGACAAACGGGATCTGATACGCTCCGTTTTCGTATATCGTGTACAGCTCGGGTCTGTATAATATCGCGACGACATTTTTATCCAGATTCGCGTTCAGCGCGTTTATAAGCCCCATAACATATATCGGCACCGAAAATTTGAACTGCATTGCCAGGGTCCCGGCTCGGGGAATGAATCTGGCGCCACGGTTCAGACGGATCGTATAGCCCAATATGAAGGCTCCTCTGCAGATCTCCGCGATCGTATACAAAAGCATGAACCTTTTCAATATATCTGCGCGCAGGAGCAGCACACAGATCAAAAGCAGCGTCCTCAGCATCGAAAACGCGACCGTTACCGCCATCAACACCTTTTCTCTTTTTATGCAAACCATATAATAGGAAAAATACTGTGTTGACGACTCTACAAAAAGGATTACCGCGAAAGCCGGTATATACGCTTTAAGCAGCTCGTTATTGTACAGCGTGCTGATCTGATTCCCCAGCAGCAGAACGGTCAACGCTCCCAAAAGGCTGAGCAGGCAGAGCGCCTCCACTGTCTGGACGACAAATTCTTTTTTCTCGTCCTCCGTCTCTGCCCTCGCGAAAAAATAGCTGAGCGATAAGGGAGACAGCAGCGCAAAAAGAGGCAGCAGCGTATTTACTAAAAGCATTCCCTGCCTGTAAACGGCATAATCCTGATTGTCCAGCACACGGACAAGCAAAAGTCCAAATATCAACGTCAGGATCTGGGACATACCGGAGCTTGCCGAAATAAGCGCTACCCGTTTCCACTTCTGTATCATTGACATAGATATTACCTTCGCAGCAGCTGTCGGAGACTTGTTTCCTCTGACAATCCCAATATTTTTTTAATTTTCTTGCCGAGAAACGATCGCATCCGAAGCTGGAACGGAGGGAGAATGATCTTTCCAAGCGTTCTTTCAAAGGCGGGATCCTTCTCTGTCTTTTCCGGCCCATTCAGCGGAAAAGACAGCGGGTACGAATCCATCCCGCAGAAGCGCATTGTCATAACATTTTGCATAGTCGTTCCTCCGTGGATCGAAAAATCATCCACGCCGATGTTTTTGATCTGATTCTTCATCGGCACAACGCCGAGCATATCGTTGGCGCGCAGTGTCAGGCACATCTGATAGTCCCAGGAAACCGGTTTTTTCCCTTCCGTGATCCTTTTTTTCTCTGCGTACCAATAGTCTCTGTACATGCGGTAGAATGCGCCGCTTTCAAACCTTTTTCGCAGCGCTTTTACAGCCTTCGGATCGTCCAGCAGAGTAAGCTCGCCGTCATAGTATGGCACAAATTTATGGCTCCAAGAGGCCCAGCCGCACGGGAGCAGGTGCTGTGTAAATTTATAGTCCTCGCCGTCGCCCGGGTCGTAGTCACCGAGATAATTTGTCCCGCACACCCAGAGAACACGTTCATCGTCCCAATATTTTGTCAGCATTTCCTCGCAATAGCGAAAAAATGTTATTTCAGGCAGATTGTCATCTTCCAAAAAAATCGCGCATGCTTCTTTATCGAAAACACGTTTCGCGCCGAGGCCTATGTTTTGGTATACGCCGCGATTCGTCTCCGCGTAATCCTTGATGACCTGGCACGGCCAGTTTATCGCGTTTTCCACAGCCTTGCGGCATTCCTCGACCAGCGACTTTTCTTTCTCATCCCGCCCCTGGTCCGACAGAATATACAGCTTCTTGGGGCGGACCTGGGCGATCCTTTCAATTATCCGAACGGAATTGTCCTTCCGCTTGAATGTGAAAAGAACAACCGGCGTATTAAAGCATTCCTCCAACGGATCCGCCTCACTTTCTCCACACCATCTTATTGACGACGCCGGTATACCCCTCGATGATCTTCACGACCTTCGTGGAGACGTTTTCATCCACATAATCCGGTACGGGGATGCCGTGATCGCCGCTGCGGTTCATCTCCACCGCCGTGTCCACCGCCCGCAGCAGGCCGCTGCCCTCGATGCCCGCCAGCACAAAGCAGCCCTTGTCCAGCGCTTCCGGCCGCTCGGTGCTGGTCCGGATGCACACCGCCGGGAAAGGCCTTCCGATGCTGGTGAAGAAGCTGCTCTCCTCCGGCAGCGTCCCGCTGTCCGAGACCACCGCGAAAGCGTTCATCTGCAAGCAGTTGTAATCGTGGAATCCCAGGGGCTCGTGCTGGATAACCCGCCGGTCCAGTTGAAAACCGGAGGCCTCCAGCCGCTTTTTGGAGCGCGGGTGGCAGGAATACAGCACCGGCAGATCGTATTTCTCCGCCATGGCGTTGATCGCCGTGAACAGGCTCAAAAAGTTCTTTTCGGTATCGATGTTCTCCTCCCGGTGGGCCGAGAGCAGGATATATTTTCCCTTTTCCAGGCCCAGGCGCTGGTGCACATCGCTGGCCTCGATCTGCTCAAGATTCGACCGCAGCACCTCCGCCATGGGGGAGCCTGTTACGAAGACCCGCTCCTTCGGCAGTCCGCACTCGTGCAGATACTTCCGGGCGTGCTCGGAATAGGCCAGATTCACGTCGGAGATGATGTCCACGATCCGGCGGTTCGTCTCCTCCGGCAAGCACTCATCCTTGCAGCGGTTGCCCGCCTCCATGTGGAAGATCGGGATGTGCAGCCGCTTCGCCCCGATCACCGAGAGGCAGCTGTTTGTGTCCCCCAGAACCAGCACCGCGTCGGGCCGAATCTCCGCCATGAGCTGATACGACTTCGCGATGATGTTTCCCATGGTCTCGCCCAGGTCTTTTCCCACGGCGTCGAGGTACACCTCCGGGTCGTCCAGTGACAGGTCTCGGAAAAACACGCCGTTCAGGTTGTAATCGTAATTCTGACCCGTGTGGCAGAGCACCGTGTCAAAATACTTCCGGCACTTCTTGATGACCTCCGACAGCCGGATGATCTCCGGCCGCGTCCCCACAATGATCAGCAGCTTCAGTTTTCCGTTGTTTTGGAACATCACGCCAAACCCCTGTCAAACTTTTTCAAAAAAGGTATCCGGTTTTCCCGGCTCGAAGATCTCATTCGCCCACATCACCGTCACCAGATCCTCTGTATCCGACAGATTGATGATGTTGTGCGTGTACCCAGGCAGCATATGCACCGCCTCGATTCTCTCTCCGCTGACCTCAAACTCCAGCACTTCGTCGGAGCCGATCTTTCTTTCCTGGATCAGCCCATGCCCGGACACGACTATGAAGAACTCCCACTTACTGTGGTGCCAGTGCTGGCCCTTCGTGATCCCGGGCTTGGAGATGTTCACGCTGAACTGTCCGCACTTTTCCGTCTTCAAAAGCTCTGTGAAGCTCCCCCGGTCATCCACATTCATCTTGAGCGGGAACGCGACCTTTTCCTTCGGCAGATAGGAGAGGTAGGTGGAATACAGCTTCTTCGCGAAGGACCCCGCCGGGATCTCCGGCATCGCCAGCGTCTCCGGCTGCTCTTTGAACCTTTCCAGCAGCGCCACAATCTGGCCCAGCGTCACCTTGTGGGTCGTCGGCACATAACAGTACGGGCCGGCCTCGTTTTCTACGGGCGTCAGCCCGTCGTATGCGCAGCGATGGGCCTTGCCCTCGAGCACATCAAGCATCTCCCGCACCAGATCGTCGATGTACAGAAGCTCCAGCTCTGTCGCGGGATCGTTCACCGTGATCGGCAGGTCGTTGGCCATGTTGTTGCAGAACGTCGCCACAGCGGAATTGTAATTCGGGCGGCACCACTTGCCGAACAAGTTCGGAAAGCGATAAACATATACCTTCGCGCCCGTCTCCTTGCCGTAGGCAAAGAAGAGCTCCTCCCCCGCCAGCTTGGACTTCCCGTAGTCGCTCTGCCCATAGCGGCCGATCAGCGTCGCCTGGATGGAGCTGGACAGCATCACGGGGCAGGTATTTCCCTTGGCCTTCAGCTTCTCCAGCAGTGTGGACGAAAAGCCGAAATTGCCCGCCATAAACTCCGCGTTCTCCTTCGGCCGGTTCACGCCGGCCAGATGGAACACGAAGTCCGCCTTTTCGCAGTAGGCGTCCAGGGCCTCCGGCGTGGAGTCCAGATCGTATTCATATATTTCATTGATTTTGAGAGCCGGTCGTGTGCGGTCCTTCCCGTCCCGCAGGGCCTTGAGACTCTCTGTAAGATTCCGTCCGGCAAATCCCTTCGCGCCGGTGACGAGGATATTCATGCCTGCCCGCCTTTCCAATCGGCAAGGGCCTCGCGCACATAATCTGTCGTCAGAATCTTCTGAACGGTTCCTTCCACATCCAGACGGTTCGTGTTATGGCTCGTATACGCCTCGTCCGCCATGGTCTTAACCTGTCCATGCACCACAAACTTGTCGTAATTTAAGTCCCGGCTGTCCGCCGCGACACGGTAGTAATTGCCCATATCCTCGCTGCGGAGACGCTCCTCCCGGGTCATCAGCGTCTCGTAGAGCTTTTCGCCGTGCCGCGTCCCGATGATGCGGGTTCCCGTGTCGCCGAACAGCTGCTGCACAGCCTTGGCCAAATCGCCGATGGTAGAGGCGTCGGCCTTTTGAATGAACAGGTCTCCCGGGTTCGCGTGCTCAAACGCGAACTTTACCAGATTCACCGCTTCATCAAGATTCATCAGGAATCTTGTCATATTTGGGTCGGTGATGGTGATCGGGTTCCCCGCTTTGATCTGGTCGATAAACAGTGGGATCACGCTGCCCCTGCTGCACATGACATTTCCGTACCGGGTGCAGCAGATCACCGTCTCGCTGCGCTCCGCCGCCACTCTGGCGTTGGCGTAAATCACATGCTCCATCATTGCCTTGGAGATGCCCATGGCATTGATTGGGTACGCCGCTTTATCCGTCGAGAGACACACGATGCGCTTCACACCGGCGTCGATGGCCGCGTGGAGCACATTGTCTGTGCCCTCCACATTAGTCCGCACGGCCTCCATGGGAAAGAACTCACAGCTGGGCACCTGCTTCAGCGCCGCCGCGTGGAAGATAAAGTCCACCCCGTGCATGGCGTCCTGCACACTGCGGGGATTCCGCACATCGCCTATATAGAACCGCACCTTTCCGGCATACTCCGGAAAACGCACCTGTAGGTCATGGCGCATATCGTCCTGCTTCTTCTCGTCCCGGGAGAAGATGCGGATCTCTCCGATATCCGAGGTCAAAAAGTGCTTCAGCACCGTATTCCCGAAGGAACCGGTCCCGCCGGTGATCATAAGGGTTGCGTCTTTGAAATGGGACATTTCCTTCCCTCCAATAATGGTTTTCCTTTTAGCAGGGCTTCCAGACCCTGCATAAATTGGTCCATGGTAAAATGGTCTTCATAGAACCGCCTGCCGTTTTTTCCTTTTTCCCGGTAATCCTCGAACCGGTCCGTCACTTCCGTCATTGCCTTCGCCAGCGCTTCTTCGTCTCCCGCCGGTACCGCGATCCCACAGTCCGCTTCGCGAATCAGCTCCGCTCCCGCGCCGTCAATCGCGCCGACAACCGGCTTTCCCGCGCAGAGATACCCCTGCGCCTTGCTCGGCAGCGTCGATCCGATCATATCCCCGCCGCGCAGCGTCAGCAGAAAGCAGTCCGCCATCGTGTAAAACCGCGCCATTTCTTCCCGCGGGTATCTCCCGTGAAACGTGACCTTGTCATCCAGGCGCAGATCTTTTGCAAGCAGCTCCAGCGCTTCTTTTTCCGAGCCATCCCCCACGAAGTGGATATGGAACGGCTTGTCCGGTTGCATCTTCGCCGCGGCGCGCAGCACACAGTCCAGATTCTGCACAGCGCCCATATTCCCCGCAAACAGGAAATCGACCCGTCCGTTTTCCTCATAGGCAAAGGGCGTGCCCTCCATATCCGCAAAATGCTGCGGAAGATAGACGATCTTTTCTTTCGGCACACCGCCGACGTTTTCCATATATGCCCGAAACGGCTTCGATGTCACTGCCACCACGTCGCACCGCTTGTACATCCAACGGCTGAACCACAGCACCGCGCGAAACAGTAAACTGCTTTCCTTGACATTCCACGCTTTGAGCGATTCCGGCCACAGATCACAGCAGTAAAATACAAGCGGGCACTTCGCCCTCCGGCTCAGGATGATCCCTGGAAAAAGTTGAAATACCGGCGACGTCTCATAGACAAACACCGCGTCGCATTTCGGCTTTTTGCAAAAAAGCGCGTACGCAGTACCATTCAGCAGGAACGAACCATAGCTCAGCGCCCTGTGCAGGACGCCTGTCTTTCGTTCTAAAGTGAAGACCCGCCGCACTTCCGCGCCAAAACAATTCTCCCTGCGTTTTTCCCTTTTGCGGTACGTCTTCGGCACATATCCCGTCTCGTAGTCGGGCAGCGCCGTCAAAACGGACACCTTGTGTCCGCGCTTCACCAGCTCCGGTACGATCTCATTGATTCGAAAGTTATCTGGGTAAAAGAATTCGGAAACGATTTGTATATTCAAGTCGGCTTCCTCCATCTTTCCTCAATTTTTCACCATTTCTTCCTGCCTAAGCTGCTCTACCAGTTCTTTCTGCCGCTTCTCGTTCTCCCGCGCGACCTCAAATCCCTCCGTGCTGCTCTTGCTGAACAGCACACGCACCGTCAGCAGCATCAATTTAATATCCAAAAGCAGAGAGTAGTTCTCAATATACATCAGGTCCAACCGCAGCTTGTCATACGCGCTGGTGTTGTATTTTCCGTAGATCTGCGCATACCCTGTCAGACCGCCCTTTACCTTCAGACGGTACGCAAACTCCGGGATCTCCGCCGAGTACTTCTCGACGTGTTCAACACGTTCAGGCCGCGGCCCAACGATGCTCATGTCGCCCTTCAGAATGTTGAGAATCTGCGGAAGCTCGTCGATCCGTGTCGGCCGGATGACCCGTCCCACCTTTGTGATACGTGGATCCCGTCCCGTCGCCGGGATGGAATGTCCGTCCTTTTCCGCGTTTACGATCATGCTGCGGAACTTCAGAATGTCAAACTCCTTCCCCCACCGCGTCAAGCGCTTCTGCCGGTAGAACACCGGTCCTCCATCCTCCAGCTTGATCGCGATCGATGTAACAAGTAAAATAGGGGAGGTGATGATCAAGGCCACCAGAGACAGCGCGATATCCATCGTTCGCTTGATGAACCGCTGCCCAATCGTCAGGCCGATCCCCCTTATGAGGAACATCGGCGTGTCCACCGCGGAAATGTTCCGCGCGCCGCGAATCAAAACGTCCGTGATCTTCGGCACGATGTAAATACGGATCTGGTTCTTATAACAGTATTTCAAGATATCATTCCGCAGCTCGGCGGATACATCGTTCACAACCACCGACTCCGCCGCGTCGATCTCCTTGATGAGCTTCTCCCAGGGCTCGTGCGCGGAAACCATCTTGTAGACGTTGTACCGTTCCTTCTGCGTGTCCAGTTTGAGTTTCATCCCGACTGCTTCTTCCCTGCCGTAGATCATCAGCATACGATGCGCCGTATAAAGGTGCCGATAGATGAACCCATAGAGGCAGATAAACAACGTGCAAACAAACAGGTCCACAATATACAGTGAAAGCACCGGGAGCGGGCTCACCATTTGATTGGAGATCAGGCAGAGCTGGAAATAGGTGATGATGTTCACGATCAGCATCGCGGCCCACTGCGCGATCCCAAGATCGAGCTTGCGCATATTCCCAAACTGGAATCCGTCCGAATTCTGGATGAAGAGCCAACTCAGCAGGCCATATACGCCCATGAGTACATATTTTCCGTTTCCGAGATACGCAGGAAACGGATCGTCCTCGTGCCCGTATCTCCAGAAGAAATAGTACAGGACTGAAAGCAACACCACTTCAACAATGCCTTCCAAAAATCGCACCATCGATTTTGTGTCGGCGCTCAGCTTCTGCTGCTCATCCATTCTTTCTTCACCATCCGTTCTTTTTTTACGGGAGCCTTTTTCCCTGCGCTCCTTTTTCCCGGAAGGCCACTCCTTTTGCCCGATTCTGAGCGCATAAAAGATAAGGCCCGGCACACTTCCCAACTGTTGGCAAGCTGAACCTTGCGGTCGATCCTTTCAACGTGTTGTTAAAAATACAAATCAATAACCTTAAAAATACTACGCAAAGCGTCATAATCCACCCATAGCTTTGATATTATACTATGCGGCAGCGCGTTTGTCAATGAACGAGTAACAACATTTGTCCTTATTTTCAGAAAAATTAAGTGGTTTTGAAGGGAAATGCTCCCATATATTGTGCTTTTTGGCCGTTGTTTTCTGTCAATATCCCGCAAGGAAGGACAAAGAGAAGCTAAAACCCAAGCGTTTTTCAAAAACGGCAAAATTCGCGCGCACAGGCAAAAAATCCGATTTTGGGCCCAGGGTTGCATTCTTCTGCCGTTTTTGCTAAAATAAATGTGAAAAACAGAAAGAAGGGCGCCGCCATGAGACTCATTCACTTATCGGACCTGCACCTGGGGAAACGGGTAAACGAGTTCTCCATGCTGGAGGATCAGGCGTACATTCTAAAGCAGATCCTTACGATCATCGACGCGGAAAAGCCCCACGCTGTGCTCCTGGCCGGGGACATCTACGACAAAGCCGTTCCGCCCACGGAGGCGGTGGAGCTGTTTGACGAGTTTCTGGTGGGCCTGGCCCGGCGGGGGCTGGAGGTGTTCGTCATCAGCGGCAACCACGATTCCCCGGAGCGGATCGCCTTCGGCTCCAGGATCATGGACGCCAGCGGGATCCACCTGGCTCCGGTGTATGGCGGCAGGGTGCTGCCCACGTCGTTAGAGGACGAATACGGCCCGGTGGACGTCTATATGCTCCCCTTTTTAAAGCCCGCCCAGGTCCGGCGGTTTTTCGAGGGCGCGGAGCTGTCCACCTATACCGAGGCGGTGAGCCGGGCCATTCAGAGCATGGATATTGATCAAAAGCGACGAAACGTGCTGGTGACTCACCAGTTTGTCACCGGGGCCCGGCGCTCCGAGTCGGAGGAACTGTCCGTGGGTGGAGCGGACAACGTGGACGCCGGGGTTTTCGCGGCCTTCGACTATGTGGCCTTGGGCCATCTCCACACCCCCCAGAACTGCGGAACGGACCGGATCCGCTACTGCGGCACACCGTTAAAATACTCCTTTTCGGAGGCCCGAGACGCCAAATCCGTCACCGTTGTGGAGCTTGGGGAAAAAGGAGCCCTCTCCTGCCGGACGGCGCCTCTGACGCCCCTCCATGATCTGGTGGAGCTGAAGGGGACCTACGAAGATCTGACCCTAAAAGCCTTTTACGAGAACACCTCCTGGCAGGAGGACTACGTCCACATCACCCTGACTGACGAGGAGGATGTCCCCGACGCCGTTGGAAAGCTGCGGACCATTTACCACCGGCTGATGAAGCTGGACTACGACAACACCCGTACCCGGAGCCAGGGGGAACTCCAAGCCGCGGAAGAAATCGAGGCCAAGTCCCCCCTCCAGCTCTTTTCCGATTTTTACCAGGGGCAGAACAACCTGCCCATGAGCCGGGAGCAGGCGGACTTCGTGCGGGCGCTGATGGAACGCGTATGGGAGGGAGAGCCATGAGACCGCTGAAACTGACGATTTCCGGGTTCGGTCCCTACGCGGACCGGATCGACCTGGATTTGGAGCGGCTGGGGGAGCGCGGCCTCTATCTGATCACGGGGGACACCGGCGCGGGAAAGACCACCATTTTCGACGCCATCACCTTCGCCCTCTACGGCAGAGCCAGCGGCGACAACCGGGAGCCCGCCATGCTGCGCTCCAAGTACGCCGCCCCCGGCACCCCCACCGAAGTGACCCTGACCTTTTCCTGCGGGGGGAAGATCTACACTGTCCGGCGGAACCCGGAATACAGCCGCCCCAAGGCCCGAGGGGAGGGCGTCACCGTCCAAAAGGCCGAGGCGGAGCTGCGATACCCCGACGGGCGTGTGATCACCCGGCAAAAGGATGTGGATCAGGCCATCCGGGAGGAGATCTTGGGCATCGGCCGGGAGCAGTTTTTACAGATTGCCATGATCGCCCAGGGGGACTTTTGGAAGCTGCTCCTTGCCTCCACGGAGGAACGGAAGGCGATTTTCCGCAAAATTTTTAAGACGGAGCGGTATCAAAAGCTCCAGGACCTGCTCCGGGAGGAGGCCCGGGCCCTGGGCGGCCAGTGCGCCCAGCTCCGGGGCAGCCTCCGGCAGTTTATAGAGGGCATCCAAGTGGAGGACGGGGACCCCTTTTCCCTGGATCTGGCAAAGGGCCGGGAGGGGGCGCTTCCTATAGAGGACACGGCCCGGCTCCTGGAGGACTGCATTCAGCGGGAAGAGGTTCGGAAGGCCGGCCTGACCGAGAGAATTCAGGAGATCGACGGGCTGCTGGCCCAGGTCAACGGGAATCTGGGGAAGCTGGAAGCCCAGGCCAAAGCGAGGGCGGACCGGGAGACCGCACAGCGGGAGTGGGTCCAGGAACAAGAACGCCACCGGACCTGGAAGGCCGCCTGGGAGGCGGAACAGGCGAAGGCCCCCGAGGTGGAAAGAATCGGGTCGGAAAAGGCCCTGCTGGAGGCGGAGCTGCCCCGGTATCTTGCCCTGGAAGCCCTTTCTAAGGAAATCCGGCAAAAGCAGGCCGCCCTGGAAGCCCGAAACGAAAAGCTGATTAAGACGGAGGCGACTGCCACCCAGGCCGAGCAGGCCCTTCTGCGGGCAAAGGAGGCGCTTTCCGCCCTCTCCGGAGTGGAGCTGGAATTGGAAAAGCTCCGCTCTCAAAAGGAAAAAGCGGAAGAAAAGCGGGCGCGGCTGGACGCCCTGGCCGCGTTGCTTACCAAATACGCTTCAGATGCCCAGCATCTCCGGTGGAAGCAGGAGGACTATGTGGCGGCATGCCGCGCCGCCTCGGAAAAGGAGGCGCTGTTCCGGGAAAAGCGTCAGGCGTTTCTGGACGAGCAGGCCGGGATCATCGCCGGAACCCTAGAGGACGGGAAGCCCTGCCCCGTCTGCGGCTCCCTGGACCACCCCCATCCGGCCCGCAAATCCGAAAACGCCCCCACGGAGGCGGAGCTGAATAGGTTGGAAAAGGACGCCAGCGCCGCCCAGCAGACCGCCCAGGAAAAAAGCCGGGCCTGCTCCGGGGCAAAGGCCAGTCTGGAAACCTTCTGCCAAGGGCTGGGCGAACGGATCCAGGCCCTCTGGCCCGGCGCTTCTCTCCAGGACGCGCCGGAGCGGCTGGACCGGGAGCGGGGGCAGACCGCCCAGGCCCTGGGGCATTTGGAAAAGGCCATTTCCCTGGCGGAGGGGCAGCGGGCCCGGAAAGCAGCTCTTGAAAAGGAAATCCCCCAAAAGGAAGCGGAGCTTTTCAGCCTAAAAGGGGATTTGGAGAAGATTCGGGAGAAAAAAGCGGCGGCAGCGTCGGATATTGCCGCGAAAAAGAGCCAATTTGACGAGGAGCGGCAGCATCTACGGTTTGAAAGCCGCCGCCAGGCGGAGGATCAGATTCGGCTTTTGGAACGCCAATACCGGCAGGGGAAAGACGCCCAGCTCCGGGCCCAGACCGCTTTTCACAACTCCGAAAAGGCGCTGGCGACCCTGGAAGCCAAAATAGCGGCCCTGGACCGGCAGCTCTCCGTCACCTTGGATTTGGATGAAGCGGCCGAAGTCCAAAAAAAGAACGCCCTCCTGGCCCAGCGGGCAAGGGCGGAGGAAATCCGCGCGGGCATCGACCGGCGGCTGGCCGTCAACCGGCCCGCCCTGAAAAATATCCGGGAAAAGTCCGGCGATTTGGCGGCGTTGGAAAAGCGCCTGATCTGGCTGGATGCTCTGAGCAAAACCGCCAACGGCGCCATCCCCGGGAAGGGGAAAATCACCCTGGAGGCCTACATCCAGACCACCTATTTCGACCGAATCCTCCGCCGGGCCAATCTGCGGCTGATGGTCATGTCGGAGGGCCAATATGAGCTTCGGCGGCAGCGGGAGGCGGAAAACTACCGGAGCCAAAGCGGCCTGGAGCTGGACGTGATCGACCACGCCAACGGCACGGAGCGAAGCGTCAAGACCCTCTCCGGCGGCGAGTCCTTCCTGGCGTCCCTGGCGCTGGCCCTGGGTCTCTCCGACGAAATCCAGTCCGCCGCCGGCGGCGTCCGGCTGGACGCCATGTTTGTGGACGAGGGCTTTGGCTCCCTGGACGATAGCGCCCGGGACCAAGCCATGAAGGCTCTCTCCGACCTGACAAGCGGCAACCGGCTGGTGGGGATCATCTCCCATGTGGCCGATTTGAAGGACCGGATCGACCGGAAAATCGTCGTCACCAAGGGTCGGAGCGGCGGCAGCCAGGCCGTGATCGAGGTCTGAGGGGCAAAAAACCGGTCAGACGCCTCGCCGCTTTGAAATGATATGAGAAAAGGGCCCCGCCGTCAGGCAGGGTCCCGTTTCTTCGGATTTTTCAGGTACTGGCCCGTCAGGCTCTGGCTGTTTTCCCGAATCTGGTCGGGCGTGCCCTGGGCCACGATCCGCCCGCCAAGGACGCCGCCCCCTGGGCCCATGTCCAGAATATAGTCGGCGTTTTGGATCACGTCCTGATCGTGCTCAATGACGATAACCGTGGCCCCGTTCTCAATGAGCCGCCGGAACACCTTCAGCAGCACCTCCACGTCCAAAGGATGCAGCCCGATGGTGGGCTCGTCGAAGACGAACACCGTGTCCGACTGGCCCTTCCCCATCTCGCTGGCCAGCTTCAGCCGCTGGGCCTCGCCGCCGGAGAGGCTGGGGGTCTCCTCCCCCAGGGTCAGATACCCCAGGCCCAGGTCATGGAGTACCCGGAGCCGCCGCGCCACCAGCGGCAAATCCTCGCAGGCCCCCAAGGCCTGGTCGATGCTCATATCCATCAGCTCCGGCAGGGTGTAGGCCGCCCCACCGTTCTTGGGGACCCGCCGGACCAGGCTGGCGTCCTTGGAGTAGCGGGAGCCGCCGCAATCCGGGCAGGGAATGTCCACATCCGGCAAAAACTGCACATCCAGACTGATGGTGCCGGTGCCGTCGCAGGTGGGGCAGCGCAGCCGGCCGGTATTGTAGGAAAAATCCCCCTCCCTATATTTCCGCGCCCGGGCGTCGGGGGTCCGGGCATAGACCTTCCGCAGCTCGTCGTGTACGTCGGCGTAGGTCGCCACCGTGGAGCGGACGTTGATGCCGATGGGGGCCGAGTCAATCAGCTTGACCTGGCCGATGCCCTCGGCGGCGAGGGCCTTCACATGCCCGGGAAGCGGCGTGCCCTTGATCCGCGCCTCCAGGGCCGGGACCAGGCTCTCCAGGACCATGGTGGTCTTGCCGGAGCCGGACACCCCGGTGACCACGGTGAGCCGCCCCTTGGGAAAATCCGCCTCCAGGGGCCGCACCGTATGGATTTCGGAGGTGGACAGGTGGATCCTGCCCAGGGCGAACAGCTCCTCAGGCGGAATGGCCTGGGACAGCGCCACCGCCGCCTCCCCGGTGAGAAAGGGCCCAATTCGGGAGGCGGGGTCCCGCTGGACCTCCTCCACCGGCCCCTGGGCGATCACCGTTCCGCCCCCCGCCCCGGCCTCGGGGCCCATTTCAATGAGCCAGTCCGCCTGGGCCAGGACGTTGGTATCGTGGTCCACCAGCACCACCGTGTTGCCGTCGGCGATCAGGTCCCTCATGACCCCGGTAAGGCCCGCCATATTGGCCGGGTGCAGGCCGATGGAGGGTTCGTCCAGGACATACAGCACCCCCGTGGTGCGGTTCCGCACCGCCCGGGCCAGCTGCATCCGCTGCCGCTCCCCCGTGGAGAGGGTGGAGGCCGCCCGGTCCAGGGTCAGATAGTCCAGCCCCAGATCCATCAGCCGCCGGGCCGCCCCCTGGAACGCCTCGCAAATGCTCTTGGCCATGGGCCTCATGGGCGCGGGCAGGGATTCCGGCACCCCGTCCACCCACTTCACCAGGTCCGCCAGGGTCATTTGACAGACCTGGGCCAGAGAAATGCCCCGAAGCCGGGGCGCCCGGGCGGCGTCGCTCAGCCGGGTGCCGCCGCAGTCCGGGCACACGTCCTGGCGGAGGAATTTTTCCACCCGCTTCATGCCCTTCTCATCCTTGACCTTCGCCAGGGCGTTCTCCACCGTGTAGGTGGCGTTGAAATAGGTGAAGTCCATGTCCCCCGCCGCGCCGCTGGTCTTATTTTGATAGATGATGTTTTTCTTCACCGCCGGGCCGTGGAAGACGATGTCCCGCTCCTTTTCCGTCAGGTCCCGGAAGGGCACGTCCGTCCGCACCCCCATGGCCCGGGCAATGTCCTTCATCAGCGACCACATCAGGGTCTGCCAGGGGGCCACCGCCCCCTGGTCGATGGACAGCGACTCGTCCGGCACCAGGGTGGACTCGTCCACCATCCGAACGATGCCCGTGCCGTCGCAGCGCTTGCAGGCGCCCTGACTGTTGAAAGCCAGCTCCTCCGCCCCGGGGGCGAAGAACTGCGCGCCGCACACCGGGCAGGTCAGCGGAAGGCCCGCCGCCACGTTGAGGGAGGGCTCCAAATAATGGCCGTTGGGGCAGCGGTGGGAGGCCAGCCGGGAAAACATCAGCCGGAGGCTGTTGAGCAGCTCCGTGCCGGTGCCGAAGGTACTGCGGATTCCCGGGACCCCGGGGCGCTGCCGGAGGGCCAGGGCGGCGGGGACGTAGCGCACCTCGTCCACCTGGGCCTTCTCCGCCTGGGTCATCCGCCGCCGGGTGTAGGTGGACAGGGATTCTAAGTACCGCCGAGACCCCTCCGCGTACAAAATGCCCAGGGCCAGGGAGGACTTGCCCGAGCCGGACACCCCGGCGATGCCCACGATCTTGTGCAGGGGCACGTCCACGTCGATATTCTTGAGATTATGGACTCTGCCGCCCCGGATCTCGATTTCCTCGGGGGGCGCCTGCCGTTCGCTCATTTTTCGTCCCATCCTTAAATAGGTGATTTTTTCTCATTCATTATGCCAATTTCCCAGATATTTGTCAAGAGTCCGCCCGGAACGGTATGGCGTTCCGGGCGGTTGAATATTTTTTGCTGCCGTCAGACCGGCTGATCCGTCTGGGCCTGCCGCTTGATCAGGCGGAACACCACAATGTACATCACAATGACGAACACCGTGAAGATCACGGTAGACAGAGTGGTGCCGGTCATGCAGCAGGAATCGTAAATTCCGTGGAGCAGCACGGCGGCCAGGTAGCCCAAAATCAGATTGCACCTGCTGCCAAAGGGATCCCCCTGGTTTTCCAGCAGCTTGGCCCGGCCGTAGAACACCCCCATGAACACGGCGAAGCCCATGTGGCCGGGAATGGCCAACACGGCCCTGGGCAGGGCCACGGACAGGCCGTAACTAAACACATATTTCACGTTTTCAAAGGCGGCGAAGCCCAATGACACAAAGACAGCGTAGACAATGCCATCAAACCGGAAGTTGAAGTTGGGGTCCCGCCAGGTGCGGCGGTAGAGGAAGAAAAATTTGGTCCCCTCCTCCACAACGGCCACGGTCAGAAACGCCAGGTAGTAGATATAGTTGGGATCGTCGGCAGCGACGTTGTAATCCAGCATCATCTGTCCGATCTGCTCCAGGACGATGGCCGCCAGGGCCGCCAGGACGCCGTTTACCACCAGGCTCAGCAGTAGCCTGGGCGGCTCCTTCTCCATCAGGTCCTGGTGGTAGACATAACGCATCAGAAAATACGCCGGCAGCACCGACGCCAGAAAATAAATGGCGGTCTGGTAGAACATCGGCAGGGCAAAATAGGGGAAAAAGAAAAACATGGCGCTCCCTCCCTTTAATTTCTGGGTCCATCATACCACAGACCGGGGAGAAATACAAGAGCGGATCTTTTTCCGGAGCTTCCGGCGCCCTATTTTCGCAGATAGCGGGGCTGCCAGCGAGAACGCCTGCCGAAAAGGCGGCCTGGCGCTTTTGCTCCGCTGCCGGCGGAGCGGAACAGCAGATAGCCGCTTCCAGCCCCCAGGGCCGCCACCGCCCCGCCCCAGAGTAGCGCAACCGAGATGGCGCCGTTTTCCGGGAGCAGCAGCGGCACGGCCTCCACCGGCAGGATCAGGGCCAGGGGGCGGAACAGCCTGACCCCCAAATAGGCGTACAGCAGGGATGGCAGCAGCAGCCCCACCGTGGCGGCGAGATACGCCCGTTCCATACGTCCGGCCAGCTTGGAAAATAGGAGCGTGATCACCCCGGCGCAGAACAGAAGGAGCCACCGGTAGGCGTTCAGCAGCGCCAGCCAGCCGGCGACGGAGCAGTTGAGGGGAAATTCCGGGAGCATGGACAGGTTCCGCACCGGGGCGGCCCAGGCGGAGGCGGAAAAACGGGTCGCCAGGGCGTACAGCTCCCGGCCATAGACCGCCCCGGCGACAAATCCGGAAGCCATCGCCGCCAGCAGCAGCTTCCGGCGGAGCAGCACACCCCTGCCCTGGGCCGTGGAATGGAGCAGGGCGGTCATGCCGGACTGGCCCTCATAGGCCATGCTCCCCGCCAGGAGCAAGATCAGCGCCAGCAGCGCCGCCGTCGCCGCCCGGTGCTGGTTGTTTTGGGCCCCGGGGCCGTACACGCTTTCAAAGGGGATCTCGTCTAAGAGCCAGGGGGTAAAGCCCTTCTCGGACCCAAGGGTGGTCAGTTCTTGGGCCCGAGTCCGCACCAGCTCCAGTCCCTCCAGGCTGGTCTTTGCCGTGGAGGAATCTTGAGCATATTCGGCCAATTGAGCGTAGTCCATCTCCCCGGCCTCATAGGCGGCTTTGGCAGTCTCATAAGCCGCCAGCTTTTCCTCCAGCTCCGCCTGTGCCGCGTCCATCCGGGAAAAGGTGTCCTGGGTGATCTCCCCGGCGAACAGGGCGGTATACTGCCGGGCCACCCGCTCCGCCGCGGTGGCGATGGGAACGCTGACGGTATACGTCAAGGTCCCGGTCACATAGATCAGAAGCCCGGCAATCACGATCCCCTTCTGGACCCACAGGGTCTTGTGCAGCTCCATCCCCAGAAGCCCCAGGCGGGTCAGCCCCTTGTCCGTGATTCGGTTGATCCCCATGGCCATCCTGCCCAGTAAATCCCGCCCGGCGGCGGGCTTTTTTCGGCATTGGACAGCGACGCACCCCGCCGCCGCCCCCAGGCAAAGGGGCAGCAACGCCAGCTGGGAGATGCCCCGAATCCCCAAGGGGAAGCCGAAAACATCGATATTCAGGTAGTTGGTATACAGGTCGGACAGGCTGATGTAGGTGAAAAGGTTGAAGTATTTCAGCAAATTCCAGAGACTTTGCACCGGCAAAAGGGTGTAAAATCCGTACTCCGCCGCCAGCGCCCCCGCCGCCACCACGATGGCGTATTTTGCGTTGCTCACCGCCGAGAGCAGCAGCCACAGCAGCAGCCCCGTAAAATAGGCGGCGGCGATCCGCAGCAGCAGGAAGCGGACCAGGAAGCCCCCCACCGTCCAGAGGGCCGGGAGCCTGCCCAGGGCCTCCACCGACTGGGCCGCCCGGCCCAGGTCCCCCAGTCCCCCATAGAGGGAAAAACCCAAAACCAGGTCGGCGCCGTAGAACAGCATCACAGCCCAGGCCGCCGACAGCAGCAAAATCCCCGCCCGGTTGATTGCCAGCCGCAGCCGCCCCCAGGCGGTGGCGTGGATCACGCTCCACAGCCCCGTCTTCCGCTCCTCTAAAAAGGCCAGGCAGATCAGGAGCAGCGCCGTCAGGAGCAGGTAATCGGTGAGCCGGAAGGAGAGCAGCGCCTCCACCGCCCCGTCGGCCCCCAGGGTCAGCTCCACCCCCTCCAGCTTTTCAAATTCCTCCGCCGTTTTTAAAATGTTGCGGCCGCTGAAGCTCCCCGCGTCGTTAAAAAGGGAAAAGGCCAGCATTTTCTCCTTGTTCTCCTGGACACTAGCCAGATACGCCCCATAGCCATGCAAATACCCGATCCGCGGCAGCAGATTGTTCACCGCCACATAGTCCAGGCGTTCGTCCTCAGTGGCGTCATCGCCGCTGACCCGGTGGGAAAGCGCCTCCTTCCGCTCCTCTAACCTTGCGGCGGCCTCCTCCAAAGGCAGGTCCTTCACCCGGTTCAGCCACTCCAAGTACCGCCCGTAAGCCGCTTTTCCATCCACCGTCTCCTCCGGCAGGGAGAAGCTGCCGTCAAATACCACCACCCCGCCGCTGGGAAGGGTCAGGTCCAGCCCATAGTCCTTTCCCCCCTGTTCCCGGAGGAACAAAAACCCGTTTGCCGCCAGGAGCAGCGCCAATAACAGCAGCAGCCGGCGGTTGGAGAAAATCCGGAACAGTTCTCCCATGTCACTCCCCCAAATAGTACAGGTACACGTCCTCCAGCGTCAGGTGATCCGGCACAAACTCGCCGACGGGCGGGAGCTTGTCCCCCACCACCCGGACCCAGGTCTCCCCGTACCGCTGGAACACGTTGCCCACCTTGTACCGCTCCTGCATCCACTCCAATTCGTAGGGTTCGCAGGGCAGCTCCTTGACCTTGCTTGCCACGCTCTCCAGCAGGCCCGCCGGGGTGTCCAGGCCCACCACCCTTCCCCGCTTCATCATCAATATTTCGTCGGAGATGGATTCAATGTCGCTGACGATGTGGGTAGCCAGCAGAATGATCCGCCGGCGGGACATGGAGGAGATGAAATTCCGGATGCGGATCCGCTCCTTGGGGTCCAGACCGGCGGTGGGCTCGTCCAGGATCACCACCTTGGGGTTGCCCAGCAGGGCCTGGGCCAGCAGCACCCGCTGCTTCATGCCCCCGGAGAAGCCCCCCAGCTTCTTGTGCCGCACGTCGGTCAGGTTGGTGACTTCCAGAAGCCGCTCGATCTCCCGGCTGGCCCGGCGCTTGGGGATGGCCTTTAGATCGGCCATATAGGACAGGAAGGTCTGGGCGGTCATGTGGTCGTAGCAGCCCTGCTGCTGGGGCATATAGCCCAGGACTCGGCGGAAGCGGGGACCCAGCCGCAGAATATCCACCCCATTGAACAGGATCTGCCCCCCGGTGCGGGCAATGTTGTCCGTCAGCAGGTTCATCATGGTGCTTTTCCCTGCGCCGTTGGCCCCCAGGATGCCGTAGACGCCCTCGGTGAAGGTGATGCTGACCCGGTCCAGAGCGGTAAAATTCCCGTATTTTTTGGTCAGGTTCCGCAGCTCCAGCTTCATAAGGCCGCCTCAGTGGTCAAATTCCATGATCTGGGTGATTTCCCCCGTCTCCAGATCCAGGCAGCACAGGAGGTTGTGCTCCTCCTTCTGCTCGCCGCTGACGGTGAAGTTCCCCTGGGTAATGGGGCCGTTGTCCGTGACGATCCCCGCGTCCGCCAGGAAATACAATTGGCTGCCGGACTGGAACAAGAGAAAATACCCCAACGCCTCCCGGTCCTCCAGCAGGCCCGTCAGGGGCAGGGACTTGAGAAGCTTCCCCGTCAGATCGTAGACAAAAATGGTGTCCCCGCCGGCGCGCTGGGGGGAGCCCACCGCCAGCTCCTTGGTAAAGTAATCCAGGGCCGGGCCGTCGTTGAGCAGGCACATATAGTCGTCGGAGAAGATGGCGGTGCCGTAAGTAGCCTGGGCGGTGGTGTCCGCCAGCTTTTCATATTCTCCCGTCTCCAGGCTGCACCGCCACATGCCGTTCTGGGAGAGGAAAAAGTAGATGTACCCATCCAGGACGTACCACTGGTCCACATCCTCCGAAGAACTCAGGGTGAAGGAGGTGACGTTCGACGCCTCCTTCCCGAATTCCCAGGGGCCCACCACGTCGGTGGTGGGGGTGACCCAGACCTGCTTGACTTCTTTGGTATTCACATTATAGGAAAACAGGGTGTCCCGCTGGGCCCCGTCCTCCTGCTCGGTGTTCACCATGAAGTACACAAAGTCCCCGTCGGCCCAGAGCGTGTAGCTGGGCTCCTTGCCCGTCATGGTGATGACGTGGCCCGTGAAGCCTCCAAAGTTTTCCAGGCCCTCCGGCGTCTCCTGGGGCTTGGCCTCCTCGCCCCAGATGGCCTCCGCTTTCTGGATATCCTCCCCCAGGGGCACCCGGTAGAGGACGTCGCTGTACACAAAGTACACCGAGCCCCGGTGGCAGATGGGCGCGGTGGTATAAACCGAGTTGTCGCCGTCCACCTCGAAGTCCAGCTCCTGGACCTTGTTCCGGCCGGTGCAGTCCTGATTCACGGAGAAGACCCGCCGGCCGTAGTCCTCCCGGACGCCGTTTACAATGGCGTAGTCGTCGGTGGTGTAAAAGAGCTTGTCCTCGGAGGGCCAGAGGGTATCGGCGTTGATGGCGGCGTTGCAGGTGTTGTCATTGTGCTGACAGTCCGGCTTGGCGCAGACCACGGTGGCGGTCATGGTGGCCTTCTCTAAGTAGTACAGCGGGCCGTACTCAAAGTAGAACCCATCCTCCGTCTCGCAGAAGGTGGTCAGCCAGAGGCCGAAGCCCTGGGCCTGGTGCATATTTTTCTGAAATTCCTCCCCGCCGCCTGTCTGGGCGGCGGGGCTGCCGTTACAGGCCGCCAGAGTCATGGTCAGCAGCGCCGCCAGCAGGGCGGCGAACATTCTCTTTTTCATATTATTACCTCCAAAAAATGATCGTGTCGGTGATATTTCGCCAGCACGATCATTTTATAGGGGGAATCTAACTTTTTTCTAACAATTCCCCCGGTTCGCAGGAAAAATTCGCGATGACCTCCGCCCCGCCGCCGGGGCCGTTGCGCAAAAGCAGGCTGCCCCCGTGCTTTTCGCAGAGGGTGCGGCAGATGTGGAGCCCCAGACCGAAGTGGTAGCTCCCCAGCTCCTGCTCCCCGCAGTAATAGGGCTTGGTGGCGGAGAGCAGCTCCTTGGGGGAGAAGCCCTTGCCGTCGTCGGCCACCCGGAGGGTTAGCAGCGGCCCTTCCAGGGTCAGTTCCAAGGTAATTTTGGACTTGGCGAAGCGCAGGGCGTTGCCCAGCAGATTTTCAAACACCTGATTCACCGCGGCGGGGTCGATGGTCAGGGTGTCGGCGGAAATGGGGGCGCTGAACGTGCATTCCAGGCCCTTCCCGCCGCTCAGGAGCTTCGCCGTCTCCTCCATGCCGGAGACCACGTCCCTCGTGGGGACCCGCTCCCGCCGGATGGTCAGATCCGCGATCCCCTGGGCCGTGTTCATGCTGCCCACAAACTGCTCCAGCCGGGCGACCTGGGCGGACATGGTCCGGACGGTCTCCAGCACCTCCTGGTCCGACAGCTTTCCCGCGGGCAGGTATTTTTCCAGCAGCTCCGTGTACCCTTTCAGCACGGCAATGGGGGTGCGAAGGTCGTGGGTATAGGCGTCGTTGAGCTGCCGCCGCTCGTCCAGCAGGTGGAGCAGCTGCCGGTTGTTCCCGTCCAGAGCGGAGCGCATTTTCTCAAACGCGCCGCAGAGCCGGGCCATTTCGTCCTGGCCTTCATAGTCCAATGAGAAGTCCAGCTCGCTGTTGGCGATCTTGTCCGAGGCGGCCTCCAGCATGGTCAGGGGCTTTTTCACCTTGGAGCGGTAGAACACCATCACCGCCAGCAGCAGCAGCGCCGAATAAATAGCCACCGGCCCGAACCGGGCCAGCAGCGACCAGGAGCGGTAGAGCCGGTAGGCGCCGGTGGAGAGCTTGGTCTGCTCCCCCCAGCCCTGCCAGATCACCACATCTACGGTGTCCAGGCTCTCACTGGCCACCATATCCCCGAAATCCAAAGGTTGTGCTTCGTCATACCGGAGCTGGATCTGAGCCATTTCCCCATAGGTGAAGCTGGTCACATGGTTGGCCAAATACGCCGCCCCCAACAGTCCCGCCGCCGCCAGCAACAGAAACGCAAACCAAATGGGGATGCTGCGGTACCACCGCCGAATTTTGCTTATGATTTTACCCATTTATATCCGCTCCCCCAGACCGTCTGAATATAGGGCTTGCAGCCCGCCTGAGCCAGCTTGGCCCGGATGCGGCTGATATGCTCCATGATCACGTTTTCGTCGGTGTCGCTGTCCAGCTCCCAGATATGCTCAAAAATGCGCTCCTTGCTGAATAGCTGGCCCGGATATGCCGACAGCAGCTCCACAATGGCAAATTCCTTGGGCTTCAGGGGGATCGGCTTTCCCTGAAAGCGGACCTCCCGGGCGGTATAGTCGATGGCGAAGCTTCCGTCGAACCAGACCCGGTGGGACGTGCCCGCCCGCCGCTCCTCCCGCCGGAGATGGGCCTCCACCCGGGCGCCCAGCTCGTCGATAGAGAAGGGCTTGAGAATATAGTCGTCGCCCCCGGCGGCGAAGCCCGCCAGCTTGTCCGGGTCCTCCACCCGGGCGGTGAGGAACAAAATGGGGCAGGAGACGTACTCCCGAATCCGGCGGCAGACCTCGATCCCGTCTAAGTCCGGCATATTCACGTCCAGCAGAATCAGATCCGGCTGTTTTCCCGCCTTTTCGATGCCGGACCGGCCGTTTTCCGCCAGCATGACGCTGTACCCGTTCAGCTCAAAATACCGACGGAGCATCACGCCCATATCATGCTCGTCGTCAATGATCAAAATCGTTTTGCCCATGCGGCATCCCTCCCCATTGTGATTGTAAAGGGAAATTCTAACTTTTTTCTAACACTGTCCATCAGGATGGGCATTTTTCTCAAAAAATAATCCGCTGCCGCCATTTTGGGCGGCTTTTGTCCATTGTATGCCATTCTGGGGAGAATTACAATGCCTTGCGGGGGGTTCCCCACCGGCAAACGCCCCCGGAAGCGTGTAGCTCCGGGGGCGCGAAGGGTGTGGGGAATTACTTTTTCTTCTTGCGGTAGTAGACGCAGCCGGCGATGACACCGGCGATCACTGCCACCGCGCCCAGAATACCGGCAATCAGACCGCCGTTCATCCCGGAGCCCTGCTCCTGCTGGGGCTGGGTGGTGGGAGGCGTGGTCGGAGCCTGGGTAGGCGGCGTGGTCTGGGTGGGTTCGGGGTCGCCGCCCTCGCCCTTCACCAGGATCAGGGCGGAGATGGGCTCCACGGACACCTTCCCGCTGACCGTCTCCAGGGTCTCCTTCCCCGCCTTCTCGGCGTTGACGCACACATCCCAGTTGCCGGCGGGCAGCTGGATGTCCACCGCCTCCGGGTTGGCGTTGAAGATCAGATACAGTCCGTCGGACTCCTCGCCGCCGGCGCCGCCCTGGATCTGGAAGGCCACCACGTTGTCCGGCAGGCCCTCCACGGCGGTGACGTTGGCCTTCACATCCTCGGCGGTGGTGAGCCGCAGGCCGGCATGGGCCTTCCGGAAGGCGATCAGGCCCTTGTAATACTCAAAGACGCTGGCATACTCCGGGTCCTCCAGGGTGGCCCACTTCAAGCTGTTCACCTCATCGGAGGCGTTGTAGCTGTTCTCGTTGAAGCTGCCGTCCTCGTTGACCTTGGTGCGGAGCATTTCCTCGCCGGCCTGTAGGAAGGGGATGCCCTGGGCCGTCATGTAGATGGCCGCCGTCAGATTGTTCATCCGAATGTAGTCGGCTCTGCTGGCGTCGGGCCGGGACAGGGCCAGCCGGTCCATCAGGGTGTTGTTGTCATGGCAGGAGGCGTAGTTGACGATCTGGGACGGGTTGGTACACCAGCTGGTGATGGCCTGGAAGCACTGGCGGATGGTCTCCGTCTGGGTGGTGGCGCCGGAGACAAAGCCGGGTTCCTGGCTGAACACGCTGCCCTTCAGGGCGTCCCGGATGGTGTCGGAGAAGAAGGCGAAGCCCGGGGTCTTCTCGGAATTGGTCTGGGTAGCCATGGCAACGCCCTGCTTGGTCACGGTGGTAGTCATGGTCCAGCCCTCGCCGTAGAAGATCACGTCGGGATGGTCCTTGTGGACCTCCTCCACGATCTGGTTGATGGTCTCGGTGTCCAGCAGGCCCACCAGGTCGAACCGGAAGCCGTCGATGTGGTACTCATCGGCCCAATACTTCACGGACTCCACGATGTACTTGCGGACCATGCTCCGCTCGGAGGCGGTGTCGTTGCCGCAGCCGGAGCCGCTGGAATAGTTGCCGTTGTCGTCGATCCGGGAGAAGTAGCCCGGCACGATCTTGTTGAAGCAGAAGTTGGTGGCGCTCTGCACATGGTTATAGACCACGTCCATGATCACGCTGACGCCATTTTCATGGAGGGACTGGACCATCTGCTTCATTTCCTTCACCCGCACCTCGCCGTGGTAGGGGTCGGTGGAGTAAGAGCCCTCGGGGACGTTGTAGTTGACCGGGTCGTAGCCCCAGTTGAACTGCGGCTGATCCAGCTTGGTCTCGTCCACGGAGCCGTAGTCATAGCTGGGCAGCAGGTGGACATGGGTGACGCCCAGCTCCTTGATGTGATCCAGGCCGGTGGCCACGCCGCCGGGGGTCTTGGTGCCGGTCTCCGTCAGGCCCAGGAATTTGCCCACGTTGGTGATGCCGGAATTCTCGTCGGTGGACAGGTCCCGGACGTGGAGCTCATAGATAACCGCGTCGGTGTAGCCCTCCCCGGCGTGGGGGTTGGCGTCGGTGTCCCAGCCCTCCGGGTCGGTGGAATCCAGGTCGATGACCATGGCCCGCTGGCCGTTGACGCCGGTGGTCCGGGCGTAGGGGTCGCAGGCTTCCACGGTTTCCCCGCCTACGGTAACGGAATAGGTATAGTAGGTGCCATTCAGGTCGCCCTCCTTCTCCGCCACCCAGGTGCCGGCCTCGTCGGCGGTCATGGGGAGGGTCTCGATCAGGTCATTCTCTCCGTCCGTACCGCCGGTGTAGAGATTGACGGACACCGCCTGGGCCGTGGGCGCCCACACCCGGAAGGTGGTCTTTTCCTTGGTCCAGACCGCGCCGAGATCGGTTCCTTCGTAGGTGTACGCTTCCTCAAAGCCCGTGGTGGAATAGATGTTGGGCATGGTGATCTTGAACTCCGTTCCGTCGTAGATGATTTGGTAGGTCTGCTCGGTGTCCAGGGGCGCGGCCAGCGCCACGATGTAGGAACCCCGGCCGTTCTGGACCACGGACTGGATTTCCACTTCGCCGTCGGGACCCTGGATCTGGAATGCGGAAGTCAGGTCCTCGCTCTTGACGTCGGCGGTGGTGGTGACCCGAACGCTGACCTTGTCAATGTCGTATTTCGCGCCGGTCACCTGCACGCCGGTGATCACGTCGGGGCCGTTCTCCTGGGTATAGCCCTCCACGCCGGACTCCACATAGATGTGGACCGTACCCGCGACGATCTCCCCCAGCTCGATGAACTGGTCGGCGTCCACGTCCTTGGCGCTCCAAGAGTCGCCGCCCTGGCGGACGATAAAGCCCACCTTGGTGGTCCCGGCGGACACCGGAATGGCGGCGACCATCTCGCCGTCCACCTCCTCAAAGGGGATGGCGGCGCCGTCCTTGCCCTCGGCCCAGGTCCACACATCCCAGCCCTCGTAGTTGCCGTCGGGCCGGTGGTAGTGGAGCATGATGGTCAGTTCCCCGGCGGCAAAGGCCATGACGGGACATACCGCCAACACCAGCACCAGGACCATCAGGGCGCACAGCGCCCGCTTCCAGGTTTTTTTCATGAATTTTCCTCCTCTAAATTCTTTTCACCGCATCCTTGGGCGGTAGAATACGATCAATTCCGCTCCTCGATTTGGAAGCGGACCGTGGCAGGCTCCGTCTGGGGGGCGGTCAGAGTCAGGATGGCCTCCCCAGTCCTGCCCACAGTGCGGACGTAAGCGCCGGTGCAGCCGCCCTCCAGAACGGCCACGTCCGGTCCCACCAGCTCCGCCGCGCCGGTGACCGTCAGCTTCACCGGAAGCTGGGCATAGGGGGCCACGTTGCCAAATTCGTCAAGCACCCGGATCCGCACGGCGGCGGCGTCATAGCCGCTGCCCTCCATGAGCAGGGTGCTGCTGGCTATGGCCTCCAAATGAAGCCGGGTAGACGGCCCCCGGGTCACGGAGGCGGTCACATTTCCGTCTTGCACCGCGTCGAAGCGCCAGACCGGGGTTTTGCCGCCCCAGTTGCCCACATATTTTCCGTAGAGACCATAAAACTGGTCGAAGGTCATGTGATACCGCTCCAGGGTCCGGTCCATGGCCGCCCGTTCCTCCTCGGACATGCCCTCAAAGCCATGTTCCCCGGCAGTAAGAAGGACCCGACGAATATCGTTGGCCTTCTCCGGGTCGAAGCCCTCGATGGTCTCCAGCTGGGCGCCCACGGTGTCGTCGATGCGGATGGGGCCGTGGGCCAGGGCCTTGTAGCCCTTGGGGCGGAAGGCCGCCACAAATTTCCCGTTTTTGTAGAGCCGGACCTCCTGGGCGTTGGTAAAGGCGTAGACCTGGTCCACCCGGCCCTGGGAATAGTCGCCAATGTCCATGCAGGAGCCCACCTCCAGCACCGGCCGCTCCTCCCCCTGGGAGGCGTAGACGGCGGCGGCGGGCTTGGGGTTGCGGAAGGCGTCCAGCACCCCGTGGTAGCAAACCCGGTCCCCGGAACCGAAGTCCTGATGGGTGGGGTAGTCGAACATACACCAGGCCAGCAGCCCGGCGTGCTCCCCGTCGGCCATGGCGTCGTCCAGGACCCGGGCATGGCGCAGGGCGTGGTCCTGCCGCTTCTGCCAAGGGTCGAAGGATTTGGTGGGGAACATATGGCCGTTGCACTCGGTGATGAAGAAGGGCTTTTCCATCTCCTCCGTCACTTCCCGCTTGGGCCGGACCCCGGGGTTGTTCCCCACATGGGAAAAGTCGTTGTAGGCGTACACATCCTCCAGCAGGTGACTGTGCAGGATGTAGCGGACGCCGGAGGTCTGGCGGCTGGGGTCCAGGGCGTGGGCCAGGTCGTTGGTGCGGCGGTAGAGGGAATCGTTGTCCTGGCTCTCGTTGATCCGCACCCCCCAGAGAATAACGCTGGGGTGGTTGCGGTACTGCATTACCATTTCCCGGACGTTCTCCACCGCCTGGTCCTGCCAGGCGTCGTCTCCAATGTGCTGCCAGCCGGGGATCTCGGTAAACACCAGCAGCCCCAGGCGGTCGCACTCGTCGATAAAGTGAGGACTCTGGGGATAGTGGCTGGTGCGGACGGCGGTGCAACACAGCTCTTTCTTCAAAATGCGGGCGTCCTCCCGCTGAAGCCGCTCCGGCGCGGCGTAGCCCATATAGGGGTAGGCCTGGTGCCGGTTTAAGCCCCGGAGGAAGACTTTTTCCCCGTTCAGGTAGAACCCGTCGACCTGGAAGCGGGCGGTGCGGAAGCCGAAGGTGGTCCGCTGCTCGTCTCCATCTTCCCCGTTTTCCAGCAGGACAGCCCTGCAGGTGTAGAGATTGGGCGTTCGCAAATTCCAGGGCAGTGCGTCAGGAACCTCCAATTCCAGCGCCCCCGCGCCGGGGGCCGCCGTCCCGGCGGCGGAAAGGCTACCGTCAGGGGCGTAAAGCTCCACCCGGACAGGATGTTCCGGCCCGGCCGTCCAGGAAACATGGGCATGGGTCCGGTCGGGGGTGTAGACGAACAGATCCGTCAGCATTTCCCGGGGCCGGATATCCAGCCAGGCGTCCCGGTACAGCCCGCCGTAGGTCAGGTAGTCGATGAGAAAGCCGAAAGGCGGGATGGACGGGTTTTCGGTGGAATCCAGCTTCACCGCCACCAGGTTTTCTTCTCCCAGCCGGACCGCTTGGGTGATCTCCACCCGGAAGGCGGTATAGCCGCACCGGTGGGTAGCCAGCTCCCGGCCGTTGATAAACACCGTGGCGATATGGGCGGCGCCGTCGAACTGGAGGAACAGCCGCTTTCCCGCCGCTTCCTTGGGAATGGAGAGGCGGCGGCGGTAGCCGCTGACGGTCTCGTAATCCTCCCGGGCGGCATAGTGTTGGGGCGCCTCCCGGACGGTGTGGGGCAGGCGAACCGGTTCCCCCGCGCCCCGGCCAAGCTCATAGCCTTCGGCCCAGGAATAGACAAATTCCCAGTCGTTGTTTATTCGGATCATGACGGTCTCCTCAGATTTTTAAAATTAGGCAAGCCCGATCACCACGCTGGTCTGGCCGTCCAGGGTCAGCGTGGTCTGGTCCAAGGTGGCGTCGCCTACGCCGATGACGGCATTCAGCTGGGTGATCTCCAGGCCCGTAATGTCGGCCAGCTCTATGGTGATGGGGTCCGTGGTGGTGTTGTGCAGCACCATGACCATGGTCCCGTCATAGCTGGCGGTGAAGCCGCCCAGCTTGGTACCCTCCAGCTCCAGCGCCACAAAGTCCCCCCGGCAGATGGCGGGGTTGGCCTTGCGGATCATGATGAGCTTTTTATAGTAGTTGTACAGGCTGTCCCCGTTGCCCAGCTGCTCCGCGGCGGTGAAGTCCACCCGGGCGGAGGAGTAGGTGCTGCCCTCCGGGTCGGCGATGGTGTCCCCGTCGCCCCACTCCATTTTCAGGCGGCGGTTGGCGTCGGTATTCGCGCCGCCCCGGGAGCCCCGCAGGCCGATCTCCTCCCCGTAGTACAGGAAGGGAGAGCCGGGGGCCAGAAGGTACAGATTCGCCGCCACCTTCATCTGCCCGCTGGCCTCCGTCAGGAATCCGGCGGCCCGATCGGTGTCGTGGTTAGCGATGAACGGCACGATCATGGCGTCCTCATTTAGAGCGTGGATGGAATCCAGGTAGGACTGGAGATAGCCCATGTACTTGTTCACGTCCCCAGCCTTGGCGGTGGTGGCGATCAGGCCGGAGGACTGGGAGATGGTGAAGTTGAAGCAGTTCAGAGCCGGGAAGTACCGCTCCGTGACCCCGTCGCTGTCCCAAACCTCCGCCACGGTGTAGATATCGGGCTTGATGGCCCGGAGCTCGTCCATGTACCACTTCCAGAATTCACCGCTCTGGACGTCGTCGCCAAAGTAAATGTACTTGGCGGCGTCGAAGCGGAAGCCGTCCACCCCCAGGTCCAGGTAGTATTTCGCCACATCCAGCACCGCCTGGCGGACGGCCTCATTGTCGTAATTCAGCTCCGGCATTTGGCTGGAGAAGTTGCCCTCGTAGGTATCGTCGCAGCCGGGGATCTTATAGAAGGTCCGGCCGGCGGGGGCGGGCTCCCCGGCAGGGCAGTAGGTGTAAAAATCGTAATAGGGGTCCTCCGTGTCGCCGTTGCGGTGGGCGGCGACAAAGGAATTGAACCAGGGGTTATTGAAGCCGGTGTGGTTGATCACCAGGTCCAAGATCACCTTCACGTTCCGCTGATGGCACAGCTCCAGCAGCTCCTTCAGGTCCTCCTCGGTGCCGAAGGCCGGGTCGATGGTGTAATAATCGTCCACATCGTACTTGTGATAGCTGGCGGACTTGAAAATGGGGGACAGCCACAGTCCCTCCACCCCCAGGCTCAGGCCGGAGGCGTCGTCGCCGTCGTTCAGGTAGTCCATCCGGTTGATGATGCCCCGCAGGTCGCCAACCCCGTCGCCGTTGGAGTCGGAGAAGGAGCCTACGAAGATCTCATAGAACACCCGGTAGTTGTCCTGGGTGGCCACGGCGGCCTGGCAGGCCGGGTCGTCCACAATGGCCTCGCCCCGGTCGCTGAGCTGGTATTTCCCGCTGGGGTCCTGGGGCGTTTGGGGGCCGGTACTGTCTCCAGTGGGAGCGGCCTGGGTGGTGGGTGCGGCGGTGGACTGGGTCTGAGTTGGGGGCGTGACCGCGCATCCGGCAAGCAGCAGCACCAGCGCCAGAAGGATCGCCAGCAAGCGTTTCATCATGGGAACCTCCATTCCGTAAATGCAAAGGCTGTGACCGTGAACGGTCACAGCCCAAGCCGCATATCGCGCTTCGCCGAGGCGAAGCAGATTCTATTGGATGTTGCCGGGGTGAATTACACCAGCAGATTGTCCTCCGTGGTGGGATCGAAGAAGTGCATGGCCTTGCCCTCGAAGGAGATGTGCATCTCGTGGCCGCTGACCAGGGCGTTCCGCTCGGAATTATCCAGATCCAGGGTGGGGATCCGGACGATGAGCCGGGTGCCGTCGTTGGTGTCCACATGCAGGTGCAGCTCGGAGCCCATCATTTCGTTGACCACCAGCTTGCAGGGGATGGCCGTCTCGCCGGGATGGGCCAGATGGATATGCTCCGGACGGACGCCCAGGAGGATCTCGCCGGGCTTGGCGTTCTTCTTCGCCAGCATCCAGCCCTTCTCGCCCTCCACCGGCAGCTTGGCGCCGAAGGGGGTGACGTAGTACTTGCCGTTCTCCAGCAGAAGGTTGGTCTTGATGATGTTCATCTTGGGCGCGCCGATAAACTCGGCCACGAACAGGTTCTTGGGCATCTCGAAGACCCCGGCGGGGGTGCCGACCTGCTTGATGTAGCCGTCCTTCATGATAACGATCCGGTCGCCCAGGGTCATGGCCTCGGTCTGGTCATGGGTGACGTAGATGAAGGTGGTGTTCAGCTTCTGCCGCAGGAGGATGATCTCAGCACGCATCTGGTTGCGGAGCTTGGCGTCCAGGTTGGAAAGGGGCTCATCCATCAGGAACACCTTGGAATCCCGCACCATGGCCCGGCCGATGGCAACCCGCTGCCGCTGGCCGCCGGACAGGGCCCGGGGCTTACGCATCAGGTACTCGGTGATGCCCAGGATCTGGGCGGCGTTGGTGACCTTTTCATAGATCACGTCTTCCTTCATCTTCTGCAGCCGCAGAGAGAAGGCGATGTTGTCATAGACGGACATATGGGGGTAGAGGGCGTAGTTCTGGAACACCATGGCGATGCCCCGGTCCTTGGGCTGGAGGTCGTTGACCACTTCGCCGTCGATCTCCACGGTGCCCTCGCTGATGTCCTCCAGGCCGGCGATCATCCGAAGGGTGGTGGACTTGCCGCAGCCGGAGGGGCCTACGAAGACCACGAACTCCTTGTCCTTGATCTCCAGGTTGAAATCGTGGACGGCCACGACCTTGTTGTCATATACTTTTTTGACATTGGTTAATTTCACACTTGCCATTATCCCTGATCTCCTTTCTAATTAGCCCTTCACGGCGCCGCCGGTAACGCCCTCG
>CANRHF010000003.1 GCA_947630345.1 uncultured Oscillospiraceae bacterium
CAGCACATCCTCGCCTACGTTGGGGATATCCCGGGTGATCTCCTCGGGGCCCAGCTTGGTGTCCCGGGCCTCGGTCTCATGCTCTTCAATGTGGATGGAGGTGAACACATCCTCCTTCACCAGCCGCTCGTTGAGCAGGATGGCGTCCTCGTAGTTGTAGCCCTCCCAGGTGACGAAGCCGATGAGCACATTCTTGCCCAGGGCGATCTCGCCCTGAGAGCAGGCGGGGCCGTCGGCAATGATCTGGTCCTTTTCCACCCGCTCCCCGGCCTCCACGATGGGCCGCTGGTTGATGCAGGTGCCGGCGTTGCTCCGGGCGAATTTGGTCAGATGGTAGGTCTGCACGTCCCCGGAGTCGTAGCGCACGGTGATGTCCGTGGCGCAGACGGCGGTAACCACGCCGTCTCCCTCGGCCTTGATACAGACCTCGGAGTCCACGGCGGAGCGGTGCTCCACGCCGGTGGCCACCAGGGGCGTCTCCGTCACCAGCAACGGCACGGCCTGCCGCTGCATGTTGGCGCCCATCAGGGCCCGGTTGGCGTCGTCGTTCTGCAGGAAGGGGATGAAGGCCGTGGCCACGGAGACCATCATCTTGGGGGACACGTCGATATAGTCGATCATGTTCCGGTCCACCTCGATGATCTCGTTGCGGTGGCGGCAGGAAATACGGCGGTTGGCGAGGCAGCCGTTTTCGTCCAGGGGCTCATTGGCCTGGCCGATGTAGTAGTCGTCCTCCACGTCGGCGGTCATATACTCCACCTGGTCGGTGACAAAGCCGGTGGTCTTGTCCACCTTCCGGTAGGGAGCCTCCACAAAGCCGTACTCGTTGATCTTGGCGTAGGTAGCCAGGTAGTTGATCAGGCCGATGTTGGGACCTTCGGGGGTCTCGATGGGGCACATCCGGCCATAGTGGGTGTAGTGCACGTCCCGCACGTCGAAGGACGCCCGCTCCCGGCTCAGGCCGCCGGGGCCCAGGGCGGAAAGACGCCGCTTGTGGGTCAGCTCGGCCAGAGGGTTATTCTGGTCCATGAACTGGGACAACGGGGAGGAGCCGAAGAACTCCTTGATCACCGCCGTCACCGGGCGGATATTGATCAGGCTCTGGGGGGTGACGGCGTCCAGATCCTGGACGGTCATCCGCTCCCGGATCACCCGGTCCAGCCGGGAGAAGCCGATGCGGAACTGGTTTTGCAGCAGCTCGCCCACGCAGCGCAGCCGCCGGTTGCCCAGGTGGTCGATGTCGTCGGGGACGCCCAGGCCCTCCGCCACGCAGTTGAGGTAGTTGATGGAGGCCATGATGTCGTCGGTGATGATGTGGTTGGGCACCAGCTCCGTCAGCCGGTCGGAAATGGCCTCCTCCCAGCCGTCGTCGGGCACAGAGTCCAGCATCTCTTTAAGGACGCAGAAGCGCACCTTTTCCTTCACCCCGTAGTCCCTGGGGTTGAAGGGAACGAACTTGGACATGTCCACCATGCCGTTGGAGAACACCTTCACCCGGTGGTCCCCCACCTTGACAACGGCCTCGTTCACGCCCTTGTCCGACAGCTCATGGGCCCGGGCCCGGGTGATGATCTCCCCGGGCATCACCAGGATCTCGCCGGTCATGGGATCGGGGATGGGCTCCGCCGCCTCCTGGCCCGCCAGCCGGGACCAGATATCCAGTTTCTTGTTGAATTTATACCGGCCCACCCGGCTGACGTCGTACCGGTGGGGGTCAAACAGCAGCCCCTCCAGATGGGCAATGGCCGTCTCCACGGTGGGCGGCTCGCCAGGCCGGAGCCGCCGGTAGATCTCCAGCAGGCTGTCCTCCCGGTTCTTGCAGGGGTCCTTCTCCATGGTGGCCTTGATGCGGACGTCCTCGCCGAACAGCTCTTTGATCTGCTGGTCGGTCTCCACCCCCAGAGCCCGGATCAGGCTGGTGATGGGCAGCTTCCGGTTCTTATCGATCCGCACCCAGAGGATATCGGCGTTGTCCGTCTCGTACTCCAGCCAGGCGCCCCGGTAGGGGATAACGGTGGCGGTGTAGGTGTGCTGATCGGCCTTGTCCACCTCGTGGCCGTAGTACATGCCGGGAGAACGGACGATCTGGGAGATGATGGCCCGCTCCGCCCCGTTGATGACGAAGGTGCCGCCATTGGTCATGATGGGAAAATCCCCCATGAAGATCTCCTGCTCCTTGATCTCGTCGGTCTCGGTGTTGCGCAGGCGCACCCGGACCTTGATGGGCCGGGCGTAGGTGGCGTCCCGCTCCTTGCATTCCTCGATGGTGTACTTGGGCTTTTCGTCCATGGAGTAGTCCAAAAAGCTCAGTTCCAATTTCCCGGAAAAGTCGGTGATCACGCCCACATCCCGGAACACCTCCCGGAGTCCCTCGTCCAGGAACCACTGGTAGGAATCCTTCTGAATTTTGAGCATGTTGGGCATTTCCAGGATCTCTTTGTACTTCGCGTAGCTTTTCCGCAAGGTCTTGCCGAACATCTCGTCTTTGACCAATGCCATGGAAAACATCACTGCCTTTCTTTCGGCGGAGCGCCGGAATCTGTTCGTTGATACGCCTGGTGCGGTTGTCATTTTGTTGAAAACGGGCTTGACTTTGCCTCCGGACTGTGGTATAATGCACATAGATGTAGGGATTCTGAAAAATAGCCGCACTCCCACAGTATGGAGAACCATTTTATCACAGGCGGAGCGGTTTGTCAATCTTTTTTCCGGGCTTGGCCCGGATTTTTTTGCCTCCGGAGAGCTTTCCGGAGGGTTTCTTTACACTTTTTTTCTTGCATATTCTGTCAACTTGGCGTATAATTTAAGGGAATACCAAGAAAAGAAACGAGGGATTCCCATGGACCCTGACCGTGACGCACTTTTTTCCCAGGAAGAGCGCAGCACTGACGATATTTTAACGGAGATCGACCGCCTGCTGGCGGGGATCGACGGCGCCCCCGAGGCGGAAGGGGATAGCTCCGCTTTCGATTTTTGGGAGGAGGAAACCCCCGCCGCTTTTGAAAAGCGGCCGCCTGATGATCAGGCCCCGGCGCCCGACGATCCGGTGGATGACACCCTGCTGTCCCTTCTGGGGATGGAGCCGGGGGCGGCGGAAGCCCCGGAGCCGGAGGAACCGGATGCCGGGGCGGAGATGCTGGACTCAGTGGAGCCCGCCCCGGAAGAACCGGCGCTTGAAGAACCGGCGCCGGAGGAGCCCGCGCCGGACGTTCCTTCCCCCATGCCGGAACCTACGGAGGAGCCGGATCGTCCTACCCAGCTGTTCCCCGAGGCCGAGGAGGAAGGGCCCTCTGAGCCCCCCGCTCCAACGCCCCAGGAGCACCCGGAGGGAACCAAAAAGCCGCCCGCTTCCCGGAAGAAGGGCCCGGAAGCCGCCCCTTCCCAGCCCCAGCGGGCGACGGTAGCCGGCGCTCCCCGGCAGCGGAAAAAGCGGAAAAAATACCTCAACCGCTGGTATCTTTTACTGGCGGTCTGGCTGGCGGGCTTTTTCCCCGAGCTGGTGCTCCATATTGCCACCGCCACCGGCCCGAAGACGCTGTTCAACCCCGGACTGGTGATGCCCCTGCTCTTTTCCGGCGTCCCGGTTCTGCTCCTGTTCGCGCTGACGCTGGTGATCCCCAGCAGGCGGGCCAATCACATCCTGCTCACGGTGTACAGCACGTTGGTCCTGGTGTTCTGCGCCTCCCAGCTGGTTTACTCCCGGATCTTCAACAACAGCTTTTACTCCGCCTACTCCCTTTTAAACGGCGGGCAGGTATTTGAGGGCCAGTTTAACGCCACCATTTTCAGCGAGATCGGGAAGGCCCTGCCCCTGATCCTTCTGATGGCGGTTCCGGTTTTGCTGCTGGCGTTTCTCGCGCCCAGATTCTTCTCCTTCAAACCCCTGAAAAAGCGCCGGTTCGCCCTGCTGCCCGCGGTATTGGCGGTGGCCTTGCAGCTGCTGGCGGTGGCGATCCTGCCGGTCTTCGGAACCGGGGATCACAGCGCCTACGATCTGTACCACAACAGCACCGACCCCTACGCCGGCGTCAACATGCTGGGGGCCGTCACCTCCCTGCGGGTGGATCTGACCCGGCTGCTGACCCACTACACCCCCAAGGGCAGCATCCATCTGGACCCGACGCCCTCCGGCACCTCCGAGCCTACGGGCGCCGTTTCGGCCAACCCCGTCCAAACCACCGGCGCCGCCTCCCAGGAGACCGGGCTCAACGTGCTGGACTTCGATTTCAACTCCATGGCCAGCCGGATCATGGACGAGGATCTGCGGGATATGTACCTGTTCTTCGCCCAGCGGACCCCCAGCAGCAAGAACGACCACACCGGTATGTTCAAGGGGTGCAACCTGATCCTCATCTGTGCCGAGGCCTTCGACGAGCTGGCCGTCAGCCCCACCCGGACCCCTACCTTATATAAGCTCATGCACGAGGGGATCTACTTCTCCAATTACTATGTCTCCGACTGGGGCACCTCCACCACCGACGGAGAGTACGCCTTCCTCACCGGCACCGTCCCCGAGGCCGGCGCCTGGAGCTTTGAGCGCTCCGCCAAGTACGGCAACGCCATGCCCCTGACCATGTCCCGGCAGCTGCTGGCGCAGGGCTACAACGCCTACGCCTTCCACGGCCATGACTACGATTATTACAGCCGGAACGAATATCTGGAAAACCTGGGCTTTGTGTACAAGGCCCACGGCCAGGGGCTGGAGGTGGACTACACCTGGCCCGAGTCCGATATTGAGGTGATCGACAAGACCACAGGAGATTATGTAAACAACGAGCCCTTCGTCACCTATTATATGACCATCTCCGGCCACCGGGAGTTCAATTTCTCCGATAACTATATCTGCTACAAGAATAAGGATCTGGTAGCGGACGAGCCCTACAGCTCCCATGTCCAGGCATACCTGGCCTGCCAGCTGGAGCTGGAAAAGAGCATGGAGCTGCTGTTGCAGCGGCTGGAGGAGGCCGGGGTCCTGGAAAACACCGTCATCGTCCTCACCGCCGATCACTATCCCAACGGTCTGACGGACGAGGAGATGTCCGAGCTGGCCGGTCACGAGATCAGCGACAACTTTGGCCGGTTCCGCAACGGCGCGTTCATTTACAAGGCCGGCATGACCCCCGAGACCGTGGACGCCCCTTCCAGCCACCTGGATCTGCTGCCCACCTTGAGCAACCTCTTCGGCCTGGATTTTGACTCCCGGCTCTATATGGGCAGGGACGTGTTCTCCGACGCGGAGCCCTTCGTCATGTTCCGGGACCGGAGCTGGATCACCGATCTGGCCTGCTACAATTCCAACACCGGCGAGGTGACGAATTACACCGACACCCCGGTGAGCGAGGAGTATATCCAGCAGAAGCACAACGACCTGTCCAACCGGTTCACCGTGTCCACCTGGATTTTGGAAAACGATTTCTGGAGGCAGCTGTTCGGAGACGAATAACTGGGGCCTTTTCCGCGAATTTTCTGGTTTTCTGGTTTTTCCCGGCGATAACAAACGGACCATCGGGCAACCTATCCTAAAAGGAGAGGTTGCCCGATGTTTTTTCAAAAAATCGTATTAAGTCTGGCAGTGGCCCTGGGGCTGTGCGGCGTCTGCTGCCCCCGGGAGACGGCCCGGTCGCTTCCCCAGGTCGTCCGCGTCAGCGTGGAATCCAGCCTGGACGGGACCTTCCTCCAACGGGAGTATACGGAAAGCCCCAAAATGGAAGCGATCCTCAACTATCTGCGGGCCATTCAGACCCTTCCGCCCCCCGTGGACACCGGAGGGCCGCCTACGGGCGCGTGCCAGTTCACCCTGACGCTCTCCAACGGGGAGCAGCGGGTGTATTTTCAGCGCTCCAACCGCTACCTGCGGAAGGACGGCGGCCCCTGGCAGACGGTCAATCCCGCCCCCGCCCCCGATCTGCGGACCCTGCTGGAGCGGACCCCCAGCGACGGATAAACGGCAAGAAGCGGAAGCGCGGCGCCGCTTCCGCTTCTTTTTGGCGGCCCCATGCTGGGGCCGCCGCCGATTTTCGGGAAAATCCGCTCCGTCATTCCGGCGCGTTTTCCATAGACGGGCCAAAGTGCAGAAAATAGGTGATGGCCAGCAGGTCGGCGCAGCCGCCGGGGGAGAGATTCCGGCGGATCATGGCCCGGTCCAACGCCTCCAGGGCGGTCCGGTCCGGGATGGGTCCGGAAATTTGGGCCGCCTGGGCCGCCGCCCAGGCCTGACCCGCCGCCCCGCCCCGGGCAAAGAGATTGGTATCCTCCACCCGGGCCATCAGGGCGCACAGGGCCGCCAGACCCGCCTGCTCCAAATCCCCGCCGGCGGCCAGGGCCGCCTCCATAGCGGGCAGGCCGATTTCCCGGATGGAGGGCAGGCCCGCCGCCAACTCCCCCCGGATCCCCCGGCGACCGGTCGCCCGATAGAGCCGTGCGCCGGCGGTTTCCGGCAGGGCCGCTTCCATGGCGGCGAAGTCCGCCGCCACTGCCGCCCGGCACAGCTGGGCCGCCATGTCTAGAATTGCCTCTGCCCCGGCCCAGGACCGCTCCGGCGTCCACAGCCGCCCGGCGGCGGCGCAGACCGTTCCCAGGGAGAAAATCGCTCCCTTATGGGTGTTGACGCCCCCGGTGGCGGAGAGCATGGTCCGTTCCGCCGCCAATCCGGCTCTGCGAAGTCGGGCAAAGGCCCATTCCGGGGGCCGCTCCCGGGTACTTCTTCCCAGCTCCGCCGCCTGGCGGAAATAGGGGGCCAAGGCCGCAGCGCTGTCCAGAAAGGTAAACAGATCCATATCTGAATGGCTGCCGCTGTTGGCCCGGTCCACCAGCCCGGGCTTGGGGGTGGCGCAGACCTCATACAGAAGAGCCCGGACGGCCTGGGCGGCCATCGTCTCCCGGTCCTTCCCCCAAAAATAATCCGTCAAAAGAACCCTGGTCTTCGCTTGCAGCTCCGCCACCGGATGGACCCGGCGGGAGGCGCAGCCCCGGCCCGGGGCGCCGCAGATCAGGCAGGGCCGGGGCGGAAGGCCCAGGTCCTCCCGGCTCAGGCTCTCACCGGCTGTCACCACATCCAGGTCAAATAGGCGTCCTAAATCGTCCTCGTCCTCCAAATCGACGCATATTTCCTTTAGTTCTTTGGCTTCTCCCTCCACCGCCAGAAGCGCCTCGCAGCCGGTGACGGCGTCCGTAAGCGCCCGGCGGAGAACCGTCTTCTTTTGTTCCGCCAGGGCATCCTCCAGCCGGGAAAGGCCCTCCCGGAAAGCCCGGCGGATCAGCGGGCCGTTTTTCACCGGCCCCGCGATATTCATGCAAAAGCTGATCACCGGCGCCCCGGTTTGGGTAAGCAAGGCCTGCTGGGCGGCCGCCCGGCGCTCCCGGGCCTCCAGGACCTGATCAAGCGTTACTTCCATGGCCTCACTCCTTTAGTAATGCACGATCTCGCCGCCGGCGCGAATGGCCTCTATAACGGGCGCCGCCTGGGGGCTTTGGAAATAGTCCCAGGTGCTCTCCGGCACCAGGCCCCGAATCTGCTCCAAATGGCCGTCGTGAATGGCCTTCCGCACGTCGCTGGCGCTGATGGGGACCGCGCTAAGGGCCTTCCGGGGCAGGATCACGCAGTCGATCCCCGCTTTCGGCAGCTCCTGGGCCATGACCTGATTGTATAGCCCCGTGACCAGGCTCCGGGGCTCCTCTCCCACATAGCGGGCGGTGACCCCCAGGGCCCGAGCGATGGGGGGAAAGAGGGCCAGATCCAGCCGGGCGTGGCCCAGGATCACCGCCTCCTGGTCCTTGAGAAAGTAGCTCGGGAAGGTGGCGGTGCTGATGATATAGGGCCCGGAATCGTGGCAGATCACGTTTTTCAGATCCGCCGTTCCCTTGAGGACCATCTCCTTTCGGGCGGAGAAGGGTACCAGGCTGGCGTCCTCGCTGAGGATGAACAGATGAACATAGTCGTTTTCCGCCGCCGCCCGCTCCACCAGATACCGGTGCCCCAGGGTGAAGGGATTGGCGTTCATGACGATGGCGGCGCTTTTTCCGGGCCGGCGGTCCTTTTCCAGTCGGCGGCAGAAGCCTGCGAAGCCCCCCGCCCGGTTTTCCAGGAAGGAGACCTGCCCCTCCACCCGGGCGATCTCGTAGAAGCCCAGGTCCCGGAAATATTTGGCCGTCTGGCACTTGGTATAGACAAAGAGGTGGAAATTCCCCCGCTCCGCCTGGCGCTCCACCAGATGGGTGACCAGCAGATTCATCAGCCCCTCCCCCTGGTAGGCGGAATCCACCGCCAGGCAGCGCAGGGTGTTGCCGAAGGCGCTGCCGGTGGCGGCCAGGCGGTCGTCCTCGTCAAAAACGCCGCAGGTATAGTCCAAATTGCCGTCCCGGCGGATGCCCTCCTTCTCCAAAAGGGCGTCCACCTGGGCCATCCCCCGCCGGTCCCAAGGCGAGATGGCGCCGACCGTATAGCTCATTTCTATTCCCCCTCTCATTTTGGCTATCATACCATAAATCAGGCTTTTTAGCAACCGGAACGTGTAAGGTCCCCATCGGGTCCAGGCGGCGGAACGATTCCTGCCAGGCCGGCATACGCATTGGCCGCGTGCCCTGCCCACTTTCCGCCCGTGAGAAAACCGTCTCCGGGGCAGGAACAATACCGAGCAGGTCCGGGCGGCGGAACGACTTCCGCCAGGCTGGCATACGCGTTGGCCGCGGGCCCCGCCCGCTTTCCCCCGTGAGAAAACCGTCTCCGGGGCAGGAACGATACCGAGCAGGTCCGGGCGGCGGAACGACTTCCGCCAGGCTGGCATACGCGTTGGCCGCGGGCCCTGCCCGCCCAAAAGGCCCCGGCAAAAGCCGGGGCCCTTCGGGAAATGGAGGTCGGTATCAAAGAGGCATAATGCCCACAATGATGGCAAAGATCATGCACAAAATGGAGAAGCCCCAGACGTACATGAAGCTGGCCTTGATGTGGTCCTTGATGTCCACATCCGCCAGGCCCACGCCCAGCAGGGTGGCGGGCACCATGGGGCTGATGAAGGTGGCGCAGTTGCGGCAGACCACCATGGCGATGGCGATGGGCAGCGGCTCCACGCCGAAGCCCTGGCCAATGCCGATCATGACGGGCAGCATGCCGAAGAAATAGCTGTCGGTATCGAAGGCCAGCGCCAGAGGCACGGACAGAATGCCGATGACCAGCGGCAGATGCTGACCCAGGAAGGTGGGCAGGATGTTCCGGATGATCCCGGCCAGGCAGCGTACCACGCTGGGGATGGCCAGCTCGCCCATGTACTTCACGTTGGCCACCACCAGGGCGCCGTTGGCGTCGGCCATGTAGCTGGTGGTCAGAATGCCCATGAGGATGGCGGCGCCCATCAGGGTGGAGCACATCATCAGAGCGGGACCGGCGTGGAGGTTGATGATCTTCTTGTGAGCGGCGGCGGTAAAGCCGTAGTTCACGAACAGGGCAATGGCGGTGCCCAGCATGAAGGGCACATAGCTGGGGAACACGTCCCAGATCAGCATGGCGATCACCGCCACGGTGAGCAGCAGGTTGAACCAGAACAGCTTGGGCCGGGCCAGCTCGTTCACAGGAGCGGCCTCGGCGGTCTGGGTGGTCTCCACCTCGGCCAGGGTGCCGTTCAGGCCGGCGCCCCGCTTCTTCTCCTGCCAGCCGGCCAGGACAGCGTGGGCCAGGCAGATGACGATGCCGAAGATCTGAATGGGCAGGATGGTCTGCCACAGGGAGCCGGACTCGATGCCCAGCACGGTGGCAGCCCGCATGGTAGGACCGGCCCAGGGCATCAGATTCAGAATGCCCATGGCCAGCACGGCGATCCGCAGAAGGGTGGTGGGCCGCATATTCATCTTCTTGTACACCGGCAGCAGGGCGGGCACCACGATGCAGAAGGTGGAGGCGCCGCCGCCGTCCAGGTGGCCTACCAGGGCAATGATGGCGGTGACCAGGGTGACGCCCATGACGCTCTTGCCCACCAGCTTCATCAGATTGCCGATGATGACGTCGAACATCCCGGCGTCGGTCATGATGCCGAAGTACAGCACGGAGAACACGAACAGGGCGGCGGTAGGGCCGGTGCTTTTAAAGCCCGCCTCCACCATCTCGGCCAGCTGCTCAAAGCTGTAGTAGCCGCCGATGACCAGGATGATGCCGAGAATGGCGGGAAAGACGATAAAGGCGATACTGGGTTGGGTCTTGCTCTTGAACAGCGTGACCACAATGGCGACAATACATACTAATCCAAGAATGCCAACGACGGTTTCACTCATTGTCTGCTCCTTCTTTCTTTATTATCCCTGATAGGGCTTGATTTTCTTGACGACGTCCAGAATAGTGCCGTCCCGGGCCTCCAGGACCGCCACCACCTGATCCTCCCACTGCAGGTCGTCGGGACGGCCCACCAGGGAGTAGGCCTTTTCCTTCAGGCTCTCAATGGTGACGTGGGGGATACCGGCCTTGTCCAGGCACTCGATCAGATCGGGCCGGAGGGGATTTACGGCGATGCCGTAATCCGTCACCAGCACGTCCACGCAGTCCCCGGGGGTGGTGACAGTGACCACATGCTCGCACACGGTAGCCATCCGGCCCCGGGTCAGCGGCGTGACGATGATGCACACCTTGCTGCCCGCCGCCGTGTCGGGATGTCCGCCGGGGGCGCCCCGGAGGACGCCGTCGGAACCGGTCAAAACATTGACGTTAAAGCCGGTGTCGATCTCCAGCGCCGCCAGAACCACAAAGTCCAGCTTGTTGACGAAGGCGCCCTTGTTGGCGGGGTTGGCGTACTGGGAGGCGCTCATCTCATAGTGGCCGGGGGTTTGATTGATGGAGTTCACCGCGTCCAGGTCGAAGTCCTGCACGTCGATGACCTTGCCCACCTTGCCCTTCTTCAGCAGCTCCACCATGGGGCCGCAGATGCCGCCGATGGCCCAGCCCATTTTGATGTTCCGCTGGTCCATGTACCGCTCCAGGAACAGATTGGCCGCCAAAGAGGGGCCGCCCACACCGGTCTGGAAGGAGAAGCCATCCTTAAAATAGGGAGTGGAGGCGATGACCCGGGCCACGTCCTCGGCCATCATCAGATCCCGGGGATTCTGGGAGATCCGGGCGGCGGCGGAGGCGATTTTCTTGGGGTTGCCGATGGAATCCACCACCACCACCGCGTCCACGTCAATGGCCTCCACGGAAGCGGGCATGTTGGGGAAGTCCACCAGGCAGTCGGTAACCACCACCACATGGTCGGCGTACTTGGCGTCGGTCATGGCGTAGCCCATGCTGCCGCAGTTGGACTTGCCGCCAATGCCCCGGCAGTTGCCCACGCAGTCGCTGGTGGGGGCCGCCACGAAGGCGATGTCGATATGGACCTCCCCGGCCTCAATAGCCCGGGGGCGGCCGCCGTGGCTGCGGATAATGGCGGGGGTCTTCAGCTTGCCGGCGGAGACCACCTCGCCCATCCGGCCCCGGATGCCGGAGGTCTGGATGCCGATGACCTTGCCCTGCTCGATGTAGTCGGCAATGGGATCGTGAGCGTTGCCCAGGCTGGTGGCGGCGATGGTCAGGTCCTTGAGACCCAGCTCCTCGATGGCCGCCGCCATCACCATGTTCACCACATAGTCTCCGTCCCGGAGATGGTGGTGGAAGCTGAAGGTCATGCCGTCCTTGGCGCCGCACTGCTCCAGGGCGGCCTTGATGGAATCGACAAGCTTGCTCTCCTGGGGCTTTTCATACCGCCGGGTCCGGGGAGACGCCTTCTGGATGTACTTGCCGTCCATGTAATTCTTGCCCTGATAGACCTCCTTACCGCCGGTGAGGAGGTAATCGGGAATTTCTCTTCCTACCGCGTTTTTCATACCAAATCCCCCTCATACAATCCGCAGGCTCTCGCCAGCCGTAATGTGCGCTCCGCTCCGGGGATAAACGCAATGTCGATCATCTTGCCGTCCACGGTGAACACGCCCACACCGGCGGCGGACTGCTCCCGGTAGGCCCGGACGATCTTCTCCGCCTGGACGATCTCCTTCTGGGTGGGGGCGAAGACCTGGTGGACATAGCGGATCTGCTTGGGGTTGATCAGGCTCTTGCCGTCGAAGCCCATGGCCTTGTTCTGCCGGACCTCGGCCTCAAAGCCCGCCTGGTCGTCCAGATTGGTAAAGACGGTGTCAAAGCACTGGACCCCCGCCGCCCGGGCCGCGATGAGCATCTGGCCCCGGGCCACCAGCAGGTCCACCCCGTCGGGCTGGGGCGTCGTCTGCATGCACTTGCGGAAGTCGCCGCCGGAGATGGCCACGCCGAACATCCGGGGAGAGGCGGCGCAGATCTCATAGGCGTTGAGAATGCCCTTGGGGCTCTCCAGCGCCGCCATCAGCAGCGTCCGGCCCTTTTCCACGCCGAACTCCTCCTCCGCCGCCTCCACGGCCTTTTCCACGGTCAGCACGTCCTGGGCGCTCTCGCACTTGGCGATGCGGATGCCGTCGGCCCCGCCGGCCACGCAGACCCGGATATCCTCCTGCCAGTGGGGGGTGTCCAGGCCGTTGATCCGGACGATGACCTCGGTGTCGCCGTAGTCGATGGTGGTCAGGGCATGGTAGAGGGAAAAGCGGGCGGCGTCCTTCTGGTTCTCCGCCACCGCGTCCTCCAGGTCCAGCATGATGGAGTCGCAGCCGTAGATGTAGGCGTCCTTGATCAGGCCGGGCTTCTGGGCGTTCATGAACATCATGGTCCGGCGGAGCCGGAACCGCTCGGGCTTGGGTCTTGGAATCATCGCACCGCACCTCCCCAGGGAATCCCGGACGCGGACGCGCCGCAGGAGCGGAACACCGCGCACTCCACCCGGGCCTTCAGGGTGCAGTCCAGGGCGCCCTTGTCCACCACCGTGATCTTGGCGTCCCGGACCTCCAGCCGGGCCAGGGTGTCCAGAACCGTCTGCCGGATCTGGCGGCCGTACTGGTTCATGACGCTGGACTGCAGGGAAAGCTCAATGCCCTCCCCGCCGGGCTCCACCGTCACCTGAGCGTCGCTGGACTCCAGGGTGCCGGCCACCGCCGGTTTTAAAATTTCCATTGGCAATCCTCCTTTAGCCAAATTTCGATTTTCGCTGATACTATGTTACGAGATCTTCGTCCATATGTCAAATACAATTCTTCCTATAAATAATATAAGGAAATTCATATGCCCTTCCTTGACGGCGGAGCGAACCTATATTATAATGTAGAAAAAGAAGGAAAGAAGGCCCGCCATGAACCTGAAGCAAGCCCTCTACGTCAAGACCATCGCCCAGGAGGGGGGCATTACCGCCGCCGCCAAAAAGCTCTACATCAGCCAGCCCTCCCTGAGTCAAATGCTCCGGCAGATCGAGGAGGAGGTGGGGCTGGCGCTATTCGACCGCTCCAAGACTCCCTTCCGGCCCACCTACGCCGGGGAGCGGTATCTCTACGCCGCCACGGTGATGCTGGGCGCCGAGGAACGGATGCGAAACGAGCTTCAGGAGATCCGCCAGGAGGACAGCGGCCGCCTCCGGCTGGGCATCAGCGTGCAGCGGGGCGCCCGGATCCTGCCGGGGGTCCTGCCCCAGTTCTTTCGGGACTTCCCCCATGTGGCCCTGGAGCTTCGGGAGGCCGGCAGCGCCGCCCTGGTGGAAATGGTTCGCCAGGGGGAGGTGGATGTGGCCCTGGCCTCCACCGTGCCCTCCCACCCGGACCTGACCTATCACCTGATCCAGCGGGAGACCATCGGCATCCTGGCGGGGCAAAATAGCCCCCTGGCCGACCAGGTGCCCTCCGGGGAGGTCATCGACCTGCGCCAGGTGGCCCAGGGGCCTTTTATCTGCATGACCCCGGATCACAACTCCCGGGTGATCCAGGAGCTGCTGTTCCGGCAGGAAAATCTGCACCCCCGAATTCTGCTGGAGACCGACAGCATGGAGATCGCCAGCCGGACCACCGCGACCAGCGCCGGGTATTTGATCTGCTCGGATCTGTACGTCAATCCGGAGAACTACTTCTATCCCATCAAGAATTATGTAAATCGTCATCACTTCTACGCCTGTATTCCAAAAGGGATGCAGCCCCCCAAATATATGCGGGCCTTTCTGGAGCTGGTGGAAAAGCGGCTCGGCGGGGAGGAATGCTGAATGGGTCCTAAAATTCTGGTGGTGGACGACGACCGGGCCATCGTCCAGGTGCTGCAAACAGAGCTGGAGCGAGCGGGGTATCAGGTCCAGACCGCCTTCGACGGGGAGGCGGCGGTGGCCCAGGCGGAAAAATTCAGGCCGGCGCTGATCATCATGGACGTGATGATGCCCAAGTGCGGCGGCCTGGCCGCCACCCTCCGCATCCGGCAGGAGAGCAACGTGCCCATTTTGATGCTCTCGGCCAAGGCCGAGGGCACGGACCGGGTCCTGGGCCTGGAGGCCGGGGCCGACGACTACTTGGTGAAGCCCTTTTTCCAGCAGGAGCTGCTGGCCCGGGTGAAGGCCCTGCTCCGGCGCTACCAGCTTCTGGGCTCCGCCCGGGACGGGGCCGCCCGGGACTGCCTCCGGGTGGGGGAGCTGGTGCTGGAGAAGGAGAAAAAACGGCTGACCCTCCGGGGGGAGCCGGTACATCTGACCGCCACGGAGTTTCGGATTCTGGAGCTGATGATGGCCAGTCCCGGCCGGGTCTTCTCCGCCGAGGAGATCTATGAGCGGGTCTGGGAGGCCGACGCCTACGCCGTGGAGAACACGGTGATGGTCCACATTCGCCGCATTCGGGAGAAGATCGAGCTGGACCCCCGGCGGCCGGAATATCTCAAGGTGATTTGGGGGATCGGATATGTTCTGGAAGCGCCGTAATACGGGCGGAATGGCCCTGTGCTGCCTGGCCGCCCTGCTGCTGACCCTGGGCCTGGGACTGCGGACCGCCGCCGATGGGGCTGTGGGCACCACCACCTCTCAAACCGCCGTGTCCTCTACCCCGCCTGAAAGCGGCTTTTTCACGGAGCCCCCCACCCATTCGGAGGATACCACCGCGCCCGACACCCATCCGGAGGAGACTGCCACGCCCGACGCAACCGAGGTGGATTACACCTCCGTCACCGCTCAGGACATCCCCACCGCGGTGGGGCAGGGCCGGGACCCCATCAGTCCCCGGACCGGCCGGATCCTCCGGGGGACGGCCCTGGCCTGCTTCCTACTGGGGGGCGTACTGGCCCTGTTGGCAGTACTATTCCTTCCCGCAGCAGGGGCGGGGCCGGGGATCGGCCCGGATGGGGCCCTGGCCGGCGTGGGGCTGTTCATTCTGCTGTTTTTGCAGGATCCATCCAGCTTTTCCCTGCTGCCCCTGACCTGGGGCGAATTGGGCCGGGGACTGCTGTTCTGCTGGCTGCCGCTGACGGCTCTGCTGCTGGGCTGCCGGGAGCTGCGGCGGTGGCTCCGGGTTCGGCTTTCCCCGGACTGGTCCTGGATCCACCGGGTCTGGGCCCGCGTCGCCCCCGGGCCGGGGAGCTACGCCGCCGGACTGCTGGCCACAGCCCTGGGAACCGTCCTGACAGCGGCGGTGCTGGCCCTGGCCCCGGCGTGGCCCGTCCCGGGGCAGGCCCTGGGAGGCGGGGCGGTGCTGGCCGCCTCCTGCCTGCCGGCCATGTGGTGCTTCGCCCGGTTCTGCCGGGGAATGGACCTGCTTTCCCGCCAAATTCGGGACCTGCCCCTGGGCAAGGACGTCTCCACGGAGGCCGGCCCCTTTCAATCCGAACGGGAAGCCTTGGCGGCGCTGCAACAGCGCCAGGCCGAGGCGGTGGAAACAGCCGTGAAGAGCGAGCGGTTCAAGGTGGATCTGATCGCCAACGTGTCCCACGATCTGCGCACCCCCCTGACCGCCATTTTGGGCTACGCCGAGCTGCTGCAAAGCGAGCGTCTCTCCCCCGAGGGCCAGAGCCAGCTGGAAAAGCTGACCAGCCGGGCCGGGTATATGACGGGCCTGGTGGATTCCATATTCGAGCTGACCAAGGTCTCCAGCGGGGCGGCCCCGGCCAATATGCAAAACATCGACCTGATCCGCCTGCTGGAGCAGACCCTGGGCCTCTACGACGACCGGCTCCGGGAGGCGAACCTCTCGGTCCGCCGCCACTACTGCGCCGAGCAGCTGCCCCTGCGCACCGACGGGACCCGGCTCCATCAGGTGCTGGCCAATCTGCTGGGCAACTGCGCCAAATACGCCCTTCCCGGCACCCGGGTCCACCTGACGGTGACGGAGGACGATCAGACCGTCGCCGTCCGGCTGACCAACATCGCCGCCTATGAAATGGACTTCACCCCGGAGGAGATCACCCAGCGCTTCGCCCGGGGGGACAAGGCCCGCTCCACCCCCGGAAGCGGCCTGGGTCTGGCCATCGCCCAGACCTACACCGCCTCCTTAGGCGGTGAATTTACCGTGGCCGTCGATGGAGACCAGTTCTCCGCCACCGTAAGGCTTCCCAAAACTGAAAGAAATTTGTAAGAATCCCATTGGGTTTTTTGAAAGGTCCGCCCAGTATCCTGAAAGAAGGATACCGGGCGGGCTTTTTGCCCTCCCAGACGAAGGAGGGCTTTTTTCATGTCCAAGACCCGTCAGGCGGGCCCCGACCTGCTGCGCTGTCTGGCGCTGCTGGGCGTAGTCACCTTCCACAGCTTTCTGTATAACGGCTACTATTACCAGCCCCAGACCGGGGCGGCCATGGCGGCCGCCGGGTCGGTCCGGTGGCTCAGCGTCACCTGCGTGGGGCTGTTTTGTATGCTCACCGGCTATTTTCGGGGGACAAAGCCCCTGGGGCCCGGCTTTTTCCGGGGCCTTCCCCCGGTGCTGCTGGGCTATCTTTTGGCCACGGCGGCGTCCATCCCGGTTCGGCACTTTCTTTTTGGGGACGAGCAGAGCCTTGTCACCTGGATAGTCCGGTTTTTCTCCTTCTCCGGGGTGTACTACGGCTGGTATGTGGGGATGTATTGTTGCCTGATCCTTCTTAGCCCCCTGCTGAACCTGGCCCTGGCGGCGGCGAAGACCAGAAAGGAGCTTGCCTGGCTGGTTTTGGGGGTCCTGGCAGTGACGGCCCTGCCCCGGCTCACGCCCCTGCCCCTGTTTCCGGAGCAGTTCCGGTCCTTCTACCCCGCCGCCTACTATCTTCTGGGGGCCGCCGTGGCCCGGGAAAAGCCCAAAGTGCCCTGGTGGGCCGGGGTGGGGGCGGCGCTGATTGTCGCGGTGTTCTTGGGGACCATGACCACCCTCTCCACCGACGGGAATTTGGACCAGGCCTGGACTCTGGAATTTGGGGATATCTGGATCGTCCTGATGACCGTTTCCCTGTTCCTGGGGCTCTACGATCTGCCCCTCCCCCGGCTGGGCCCGGCGCTGGCCTGGGCCGCCGGCGGGTGCTACGGAGGGTATCTACTGTCCCACCTGCTGGACGGCTGGGTCTATGCCCGCTTCCCCCAGTGGCACAATCCGGAGGGGTATTCCCTTCTGTTTCTCTGCGTCACCCTGCCGGTCTTCCTGGTCAGCCTCCTGCTGGGCAAGGGGCTGGACGCCCTGACCCGGCGGCTCCTGGGAAGGGGGACGGCGGCATGAACGCGGTAAAAACGCCCCTCTTGCCCCGGCTGGCCCGGCGAGTCCTTCTTTCCTATGTCCTGGCGGCGGCAGTCGAATTTTGGCTCCTGCCCACCGCCGCCAAGGAGCTTTCCGACACGGCGGCCCTGGAGGCCTCCAACCCCATTCGGATGGGCCTGGTCCTGATCGGGGTACTGGCGCTGCTGACCCTGCTGCGGCTCCCCGCCAAATGGGAGCGGTTCTGTCTGGTCTTGGCCCTGACGGCGCTGATCGGCGGCGCCCTGCTGTTCAATTTCTCCTGGCCCCTTCTTCTGGCGGGAGCGCTGATTCTGGCGCTGGGGATTGCCTACGCCCGATTCGGCTGTGCCCGGGAGACGGTCCCCATCCCCGCCAAGGAGCCCACCCGGGCTTGGATCTGGGCGGCGGCGCTATCTATCCTGTTTTTCCTGCTGGTGAGCGCTTGGACGGTGGCCCGGGTGCTGGCCTTCTGCGCCCCTACCTTTGATTTTGGCATCTTCTCCCAGATGTTTTACTATCTTCGCTCCACCGGCCTTGCCATGACCACCGTGGAGCGGGACGGTCTAATGTCCCACTTGCAGGTCCACGTCTCCCCCATCTATTATCTTTTACTTCCGGTATACGCTCTGTTCCCCTATCCCGTCACGCTGCAGGTCTGCCAGGCGGCGGTCATGGCCTCGGCGGCCTGGCCCATGTATCTGCTGGCCCGGCAGAGAGGGCTCCGGGGCTGGGCCGCCTGCGCCATGTGCGCGCTGCTTCTCCTGAGCCCCGCCTTCGCCGGGGGCGCGGGGTACGACATCCACGAAAACGCCTTCTTAACGCCGCTGCTGCTGTGGCTGTTCTATGCGCTGGAGCGAAAAGGACCCTACGCTGCCGCCGCCTTCGCCTTTCTGACCCTGCTGGTCAAGGAGGACGCGGCGGTGTATGTGGCGGCGGTGGGCCTTTACCAGCTGCTCCGCGCGCCCATGTCCCCGGACCGGAAATTCGCCGCCTGGTCGGGCGCTGGGCTGCTGGCGGGGGCGGTGGGATGGTTCTGCCTTGCCACCTTCTTCCTGGCCCGATTTGGGGACGGGGTGATGACCTACCGGTATCAGAATTTCCTCTTTGGCGGCGGCAAGGGGCTGCTGACCGTGGTGGAGGCGGCGGTGCTGTGCCCCATGAAGGTGCTTTGCGAATGCCTGGAAGGGGAAAAGCTGCCCTATATCGCCTGGACGCTGCTGCCTCTGGGGCTGCTGCCGCTGCTCACCCGGAAGTACTACCGGCTGGTCCTGCTGATCCCCTATCTTCTGGTCAATTTGATGAGCGACTATCCCTACCAGCACCACATCTTTTTCCAGTACTCCTTCGGCTCCCTGGCCTGCTTGGCCTACCTGGCGCTGCTAAACTTTGGGGACCTGCCATCCTGGCGGAGCGTGACGGCTGCCGTGCTGGTGGGGGCAAGCCTTGGGTGCTTCGCTTGTACCGTGGCGCCCCAGGCAACACAATATGTTGTTATGTACCTCCAGAATTATGACTACTACCAACGATTAAGCAGCGTTCTGCGCCTGGTTCCGGAGGGGGCCAGCGTGGCCGCCACCACCGCCTACACCACGCCGCTGTCCCAGCGCGAAGTGCTTTACGACCTGCAATATGCATCGACAGAGCACCTGCTTTCCTGCGACTATTGGGCGGTGGACCCCCGTTCTGAGGCCAGTTTTGCCGGTTTTGGCGGTTTTGAAGCCCTGGAAAACACCCTTTTTCGCCTGGGATACCGAAAAATCGGGGAGACAGATGGGACCCTCGTGATCTATGCTCGAAGCCCTTCGGCCCGATTCGAGCAAGATGTACAAACTTCGTAATTTTGTGAAAACCCTCTTGATTTTTCTAAAAACATTATGTATACTATCAGCACCGCAAAACCCTATTTTTCTTCCGTGGGAGGGAAAAACGATGCTGAAAAAACGACCCATTCTCCGCGCCCTCGCGCTTTTGGTGGCCGCCGCCAGCCTGCTGGGCCTCTTGGAAGGCCAGAGGCTGTTCCCCCAAGCCAAGGCGGAGACCATGACTCCCTATCGCTGGTTTTACGACCAGCTGCAAGCGGGCACCATGGAAAAAGAGTTCTATGACGCCCTGCTGCATATGCTGAATACCGGCATTCTGGATGCCGACGGCAGCTATGAAATTCCCCTGGACTCTAATCCCGCCATTGCCGCCGCCATGGCAGGCTTCAACGGCAACATGACCCCCCTGACCAACGCCATGGCCAAGGCCCGGGACGGCTTTGAGTGCGACTATCCCGACGTGTTCTGGGTGGACTACAGTATGCTCACCGTCCGCGTCACCAAGGATGCCGCCCAGAACCTCCATGTCTACCTGGGCACCGGCCGGGGAACGAGCTACTTTGTCCCCGGCATGACTGCGGCGGACCTGCCCGCCAAAAAGGCGGAGTACGAAAGCGCCATGGCCTCCGCTCTGGCCTGGATCCAGGAGCAGGAGCCCACCTATGAGGGCGAGCCGGCCTCCAAGACCCTGGCCACCGCCGCCCACGATTACCTGACCACCCATATGGTCTATCACTTTGAATACGAAGTGGACCACGCCGGCTGCAACAGCCGCACCGCCTACGACGCCCTGGTATATCAGGAGGGCGTGTGCGAGGCCTACACCCGGGCCTACAAGGCCCTGCTGGACCGGCTGGGTGTGGAGAGTGTCAGCGTCACCGGCACCTACTATGTTTCCCCCGGGGAATTTGAGCCCCACGCCTGGTCCAATGTCAAGATCGAGGGCCAGTGGTACGGCGTGGACGTGACCCACGACGATCCCCGGGTCAGAGACGGCTGGGACATGGATCTGACCAAAGTCCAATACACCAACAACCGCAACAGCGGCAAGGAAAACCACGTCTACCTGCTGGTGGGCGACTGGGATCTGCGCCAGACCCACAAGCCCTTCGGCATCATGTCCCCCGCCAATTATACCGAATACGCCTATCCCACCATGGACACCCAGGCCTGCCGGAGAGCCGACGAATTTACCGGCGGCGGCCTGCGGGTCATCGTGGTGGAGAATGAGGACTCCGGCGGCGTGGCCCTGATCAGCTTCAACGGAAAACCCTACTGGGAGAATGTTAACTCCGCCGGCTATTACTTCGTCTACCGGGGCTACGATCAGTGGCACGAGGATTCCGAGGTAAAGGTCTCCGACTGGTGCTATATGACCCCGGAATTCTACGGAGAAAACATCGTGGACGTCTACGGGCCCGCGGATAAATTTTACAACGAGCAGTACTATGAGCTGATGGGGGGCCCGTACACCCGGATGCCCCTGACCAATCAGAAGGGGTTCCAGATCGGCGTCGTCAATCAGAAGCCGGACACCTCCCAGGCATCGGTGTTGAATGGCAGCCTGTACCTGGACTACTACGGCTATACTGACCAATCCCAGTTTATCGCCGTCAGCGAAGTCATTGAAAACTTCCAGTTTGAGCCCTACGCCCCGCCTCCCTTCCCCTTCAAGGTGACCCCCACCCAGACCTCCTTCCTGCCCCTGGGCACCGAGACCTTCCACGTCCGGGCCGAGTTTAACCAGAAGCTGGTCTTCGTCGAGGGAAAGGATCAGGTCGAGATCGAATACACCGCCGAGCAGTACCGCTATGCCGATCTGGAGCACACCGCCCGGGAGCATACCTACATTGACCATGTGACCTTCAACGGTGACAATGTCATCGAATTTGACTTCCATCCCAGCAAAATGTTCAACGACAACGAAACCATCTATACCCTCTACTTTAAGAACGTGGTCGGCGAGGAATCCCGCAAGGAGCCCATGCCCATCGCCTATGTGGTCAGCATGGACGAGTGCGCCTACTGCTACAAGTCCCAGGGCTACGATTGGAACGTCTTCGCCTATCCCCGGCTGCTGGAGAGCGAGGAGGCCCTGCTGGGCAACGACATGACCGTTCAGGATACGGAGACCGGCACGGTGGAGGCGCTGGACGGCGAGCTTCTGGAAAAGGTCTCCCACCGACTGACCCTGGTGACCTCCGAGGTCACAAACGGCAGCGGTCAAAACGAGGCCATGATGGACGCCTTGGAAAAAAGCACGGAGCTGATGGACGAGATCGGCGGGGCGGACAACATCGTCAGGGAGCTCACCCATACCTACAACATCAAGCTCTCCTTGTGCAAGAAAATGGTTGTAAAGACCGGCCAGGGCGTTCGGATCTCCATGGGCTTCCCGGAGGGGACCAGCTACGAGGACTTCGCCAGCTCCGGGACCTTTGAATTTAAGGTCTACCACTATCTGGTGGATCCCGCCACCGACGAACTCACCGGCGAGGTGGAGGAGGTACCCGTCACCGTGGTGCCCCAGGGCCTGATCCTGCTGGTCAAGTCCTTCAGCCCCTTCACCATTGCCACGGTCCGGGTAGACCCCGCCACCAAGGAGGAGCGGCTTTCCCAGCTGCCGGTGTCCGCCATCGTCACCAGCACCGAGGGCGGCGTCCTCACGGGCCCCAACGGCCAGACCATGACCGGCGAAAATGCCGTGCTGCAAATGCGGACTGGGGAGCAAAAGGCGGTACACATCCAAGCCAAGGAGGGCTACCAGATCGAAGCCATCCATGTGGCGGACAAGATCTACCCCGTCAATCCGGAAAACGCCAGCGTCTACGACTTCACCATCACCTCCGATATGATCGATGCGCTCAAGACCAACAGCACCTTCCACGTGGATTTCATCTCCAAGAGCATCCTGGAGCAGGACGCCCTGCTCGGTCAGACCGAGGTGGTGCAGGAAAACAAGGAACCGCCCAGGGTAGACCCGCCCAAAGAGGAGCCCCCCAAGGAAGATCCGCCCAAGGAGGACCAGCCCAGCGCCGGAGAACCCCATGTGCCGACTTCCCCCTCCCAGCCCTCTCAGCCTTCCCAGCCCTCCGGCCAAGAGCCGGCCCAGGATCCCCCCATGGTTCCCGCCGTGCGGCCCCAGGCTTCCCCCAATGACACGCCCAAGACCGGCGACGAAACCAATTTTGTGGTCCTGTTCGTTCTGCTGGGGGCCTCCGCCGTGGGCGTTGGCGTCAGCGTCTATCTGCTGCGGAAAAAGCCAAAGGACCGTAAGCGCTCCAAAAAATAACCTCCCGGCTCCGGCCGGGCAGACACAAAGCCGCAATGCAGGCGGTATGGCTAAGCCATGCCGCCTGTTTTCTTTTTTATAAAAAGCCGAAATAATTATTGACAAACGATAATTCCGTGCTATAATTATTATTGTAAAACAATAATTTCTGGAGATGGTACGATGAAAAAAGGGAAATTACTCCTGGCCTGCGTCTGCGCGGCGGTATTGGTCGCCGGGCTTTCGGTCCTGACCGCCCGCTTTCCCGGCCTCTTTTCTTCCATGCTGGCGTTCCCCTTGGAGCAGATCGGCTGGGGGCTGGGGGCCCTGTCCAAATTGGGGCCCGCCGGAAACGGGGCGGCGGTGGCCGTCTGGGTTGGGCTCTCGGCGATCCCGGCCATGGCCGCCCTGCGGTACGGGAAAAGCAAAGAGACCAGATGGGAGCGGGCAGCTCTCTACCTGCTCTCCGGCGTCCTTCTCTTGGCGCTTTACGGCATGGCCAATCCCAGCCTCTTTCTCCCGCCCCTGGCCCAAGGCTTCCCCGAATACTCCAAGATGATCAAGTCGGTTTTCGGCGTCTGCGTCTGGGCGGTGGTGGTTCTGTATCTGATCCTGCGGCTGATTCGGCTGTTTCGGCTGGGGGACAGGAATCAGCTTCTGGCGTATATGCAAATGATTTTGAAGGTCCTGTGCGTCCTCTTTACCGGGGCCGCTTCCCTCTCCCTCTCAAACGGGGCCCTGGCCCTTCAGGACGGTGCCCGGCTCGACGCGGACACTTACTTCGGCGTTTTTCGCCTGCTCGCGGAGCTGGTCCCCTACGGATTTGATATCCTCATTGTCACCCTGGCGGCGGACCTGCTGGGCGTCGTCCGAAGCGAGGAGCAGGACGGCATTGTGGAGTCCGCTGAGCGCTTGAGCAATGTCTGCTGTTTGGCCCTGGGGGTCACCACGGCCCTGACTGCGGCCTCCAACCTTCTTCAGATCTGCCTGACGCGGCAGCTTACCGACGTCTCCGTCACGGTGAACATTCCGATCCTCAGCATTGCCCTGACCGTCCTGATCCTGCTGTTCGCCCGGCTCCTGATCGAAAACAAGCGCCTCCGGGACGACAACAGCCTGTTCATCTAAGCGGGGTAGCGTATGGCGATCAAGGTGTATTTGGAGCAGATTTTGAAGGAGCGCGACATGACCTCCAAGGAGCTGTGCGGGCTCATCGGCATCACGGAGGCGAACCTTTCCATTCTGCGCAGCGGGAAGGCCAAGGGCATCCGGTTCGCCACGGTCAATAAAATTTGCTATTACCTACAATGCGACGTGGGCGACATTCTCAAATTTGACGGGAATTTGGAGGAAAACGATGAAAACGAATAAAATAATAATCCTTGCCGGCTGTCTGCTCCTGGTCGCCTTTTTGCTGGGCGCGGCGGGGGTGATCCGGCTGGCGGACGCCGCCGCCCCGGAAAGCACGGATGCCGACCGCCTGATCGGCGTTTTGATCACCCGTGAATATCTGGACCTGCTGGACGAGGAGCAGTTCCTCAACGATCATGTGGGCCTGCTCCTTGAAGGCGGCCAGATCAGCGAAGCGGAAACCGCGCAATATCAGGGGCGGCTCTACGCCGACCTGACGGAAACCCTTCATACGAACGAGGAGACCGGCGAATTCTTTGTGGGCAAGGAATACGTCTTTGACGGCGTGGACGGCATCCGCTTGATCGCCCCGCAAATCACGGACGAGGACGGTTCCTACAGCGGCACCACGGTGGACGAGGGAATCTCCGACGCCGGCGTCTCCTTCCTGTCCACGGACCAGGGGGAGCAAATCTCGCTAAAGGGGACCATCTACGTTGCCTCCGGCAGCGGCCTGGACCGGTTCTATTTTAACCCTGTCTACCAGGAGCCCGATGGCCGGGTCTATGTGGTCAGCGGCCACGGCGTATTCTGGGACAGCCAGGAGATTCCCGGCGCCTCCTGGACCACCAAGCTCTCGGAAAACCGGGCGGCGTCCACAGACGACGGCGCCGGTTCCTCCTCCGGCACGGAGGTGGAGGTGACGGTACAGCTGATCGGCAGCCCGGAAAGTACCGCCCTCCTGCAATTCGGCGGCGACCACGATCTGCTGGACGAGACGGATTACCTGCCCGGTGCCCTGCCGGAACAGCTGGACATCCTCCCGGATACGGAGTACATTCTCCTGGAGACCACCTCTATCGAGGGTATCAGCCGGACCCTGTTCCAGCGGGCGGACGCCTATGCCTACGCCTTTTCCTGCCGTGACGACGGGATCTGTATCAAGCAGTCCTGCCAGCTCGGCTGGGACGATCCCCAGTAGCGCTCCGTTGCTCCCAGTCCAATTTAAAAAGCGCCCCTATGCTTCGGCCTTTCAGGCCAAAGCATGGGGGCGTCTTTTGAATCTTCATCCCGCTATTATTCCCCCTCCCGGCCTTCCGGGAGGTACCAATAGCGCCAGGCCCCGGTCCATTCCAGCCGGTAGCCCAGGCCCGGGGGCCGCTGCCACTGGTAGCGGTTCTTCCCCTCCCCGGGGAAAAGGTCCGCCATCACCGCCGCCAGTACCCCGCCGTGGGTCACGATCACCGCGTTTTCCCCTTTTTCCGCGATTGTTCGGAAGGCCGCCAGGGCCCGGCGGGTCATTTCTTCGCCGCTCTCGCCGCCGGGGGCGGGATTTTTTTCATTGTCCCCGGCCAGCCACGCCTGGTAGGCAGGGTCCTCTTTCAGTTCCTCGTAGCTTTTCATTTCAAAGGCCCCGAAGTTCATCTCCGCCAGCGCCGGCACCGTCTGGGCCGCCACCGAGCCAAAGAGCAGCGCCAGGGTCTGCCGGCAGCGGAGAAGCCCGCTGGTGTAATACACGGCCTCCGGCAGGGGCGGATAGGAAAGGGAAGATAGCGCTTCCGCGCCCCGGGGCGAGAGGGGCAGGTCGGTGGCGCCACAGTAGAGATGGGCCTCGTTGGCCGCCGTGGCCCCGTGGCGGATGAGATAGA
>CANRHF010000004.1 GCA_947630345.1 uncultured Oscillospiraceae bacterium
CGGAGCGGACATACCCCATGGGCAGGCCCAGAAGATGGCCCGTGATGGCGGCGTGGGCGATGCCGGCGGTGGAGGTGCCCATCAGGACCTCCGCCTGGGGATATTTTTCCCGAATGAGGGACGCCAGTCCCTCCTCCACCCGGGTGCGGACCTGGGGGGCGGTGAGGGTCAGGCGGTTGTCGCAGTAGACCGGGCTTTTAATGCCGCTGGCCCAGGTGAAGGGCTCGTCCGGCCGGAAAAATACGGCCCCGATGCGCAGCAGATCCCGGGCAATGGCTTGTTTCAGCGCTTCCATATGCTCCTCCTTCATTTAATCCACGAAATCCGCCACGCAGCGGCGGTATGCCTCTACCGGGTCCGGGGCGGCGGTGATGGGGCGGCCCACCACGATGTAGTCGCTGCCCAGCTCCTTGGCCTTGGCGGGGGTAGTGACCCGGATCTGGTCTCCCACATCCCCGCCGGCGAACCGGACCCCGGGGGTGACGGTCAGAAATTCCTTCCCACAGACCTCATGGACCTTCCCCGCCTCCAGCGGGGAGCAGACCACCCCGTCCAGGCCGGCGGCCTTGGCGTTGGCGGCGTAGTGGAGAACCACCTGCTCCAGAGGCTCCCGGATCAGCAGCTCCTCCTCCATCCGCTCCTGGCCTGTGGAGGTCAGCTGGGTCACGGCGATCAGCATGGGCCGGGTGCCGTCAGGCCGGGTCAGGCCCTCCAGCGCCGCCTCCATCATGGCCCGGGTGCCGGCAGCGTGGAGGTTGCACAGGTCCACGTCCAAACTGGACAGCACCGCCATGGCCTTCTTCACGGTGTTGGGAATGTCATGGAGCTTCAGGTCCAGGAACAGCTTGTGCCCCCGTTCCTTCAGCTCCCGGACAATGGCGGGCCCCTCGGCGTAATAGAGCTCCATGCCGATCTTCAAAAAGGGCCGTTCCTGAGAAAAACGGTCCAGAAATTCCAGGGTCTGCTTTCGCCCGGCGAAGTCGCAGGCGATGATCACGTCCTTGCCCATTTAATGCGCGCCTCCGATCAGTTCCGACAAATGCTCTACCCCGTACTTTTCCATGGCCCGGGGCAGCTCCTCCACGATTTTTTTGCTGGCGAAGGGATCCACCAGGTTGGCGGCCCCCACCTCTACGGCGGTGGCCCCCGCCAGCATCAGCTCCAGCACGTCCTCCGCCGTACAGACGCCGCCCATGCCCACGATGGGAATGGACACCGCTTCATAGACCTGGTAGATCATCCGCACCGCCACCGGCTTCACCGCCGGGCCGGACAGACCCCCGGTGCCGTTGGCCAGTACCGGGCGGCGGCGCTTGAGATCAATCCGCATGGCAAGCAGGGTGTTGATCAAGCTGATGCCGTCGGCCCCCGCCTCCTGGCAAGCCCGGGCAATGGCGGCGATATCCGTCACATTGGGGGACAGCTTCATAATGATGGGCCGCTTGGTGGCCCGGCGCACCGCTTTTGTTACCTGGGCAGCCAGCGCCGGGTCCGCGCCGAAGCTCATGCCGCCGCCGTGGACGTTGGGACAGCTGATGTTGACCTCCAGCCAGCCGATACCGGGCTGGTCCTCCAGCCGCCTGGCCACCTCGGCATATTCCGCCACGGAAAAACCGCTGATATTGGCCATCACCGGTTTATGAAATACCTGCCGCAGCTTAGGAAGCTCTTTCTCGATCACCGCCTCCACCCCGGGATTTTGCAGGCCCACGGAATTGAGCATCCCGGCGGCGGTCTCCGCGATGCGGGGGGTGGGATTGCCGAACCGGGGCTCCAAGGTGGTGCCTTTGAAGCTGAAGGAGCCCAGGCAGTTGATATCATACAATGCGGCAAACTCCCGGCCGTAGCCGAAGGTGCCGCTGGCGGGGATAACAGGGTTGTCCAGCTCCACGCCGCAGAGGGTCACTTTGGTATTTACCATAAGATCTCGCCCCTTTCCAGCACCGGGCCGTCCTTGCAGATCCGCTTGGGGCCGCTTTTCGTCTGGCAGGTGCAGCCCATACAGGCCCCGAAGCCGCAGCCCATCCGCTCCTCCAGGCTGAACTGGCCCTCTCCCACCGCCACGGCGTTCACGGCCCGGAGCATGGGCATGGGGCCGCAGGCGTAGAGGTAGGTGTATTCCAGTCCCGGCAGGGCCTGGGTGACCAAGCCCTTTTGTCCGGCGGTGCCGTCGTCGGTCATCAGGATCACCCTGGCCCCCAGGGCACGAAATTCCTCTACATAGAACACATCCGCCTGATTTTGAAAGCCCAGCACCACGGTGCAGGCCTTCCCCGCCGCCGTCAATCGCCTGCACAGGCCGTACAGGGGCGGCACGCCCACGCCGCCACCGATCAGCAAGGGACGGGGCCCGGATTTTTCCAGATCATAGCCGTTTCCCAGGCCCGTCAGCAGATCCAGGGTCTGTCCCGGCGCCATGCGGCTCAGATCCCCGGTGCCCAAACCCACCACTTTGTAGATCAGGGTCAGGGTTTCACCATCCCAGTCGCAGACGGAGATGGGGCGGCGGAGAAACCGCCCGGGAATCTGGATATTGACGAATTGCCCCGGATTTTGGATGGCCCCCGTGGGGCCGGACAGGACCATCCGGTATACCTGCCGGGCCAGGGGCCGGTTTTCCAGGATCGTGTAGATCGCCTGCTCCATGGTCCCTCCTTACCCGTCGATGGTGGAAATGCCCAGGGTGGTCTCCTCCAGCACATCCAGCAGCACCCGGACCGTGTCCAGGGAGGTGAAGACGTTGACATTGTTTTCCACGGCGCACTGGCGGATCTCGTGGCCGTCGGACAGAACGTCCGATTGGCGCACGTCCCGGGTGTTGATGACGTAGGTCACATAGCCGCCCCGGATGGCCTCCAAAATCTCGTCGCTGCCGTCCTTCAATTTGAGCAGCACATGGGTGCGGATGCCGTTGGCCTTCAGCATTTTTCCGGTGCCCTCGGTGGCCATGATGTTGAAGCCCATGTTGTAGAACCGGCGAATCAGGGGCAGAGCCTCCTGCTTGTCCTGGTCGGCAATGGTGGCGAAGACCGTGCCGTAGTTCATCATGCTCATGCCCGAGGCCTGGAGGGCCTTGAACAGGGCCCGGGTCAGGGTCTTGTCGTAGCCAATGGCCTCGCCGGTGGACTTCATTTCCGGGGACAGATAGGTGTCCAGGCCGTTGAGCTTGGAGAAGGAGAAGGCCGGGACCTTGACGTACCAGCGCTTTTTCTCCTCCGGGTAAAGGGCGAAAATGCCCTGCTCCTTTAGGGACTTGCCCAAAATCACCAGGGTGGCGATATCCGCCAGGGAGTAGCCCGTGGATTTGGACAGGAAGGGCACCGTCCGGGAGGACCGGGGGTTGACCTCGATGATATACACCCGGTTCTGCCGGTCCACGATAAACTGAATGTTGTAAAGGCCCACGATGCCGATGCCCAGGCCCAGCTGCTTGGCGTAGCTGAGGATGGTGCCCTTGACCTCCTGGGACACGCTGAAGGTGGGATAGACGCTGATGGAGTCGCCGCTGTGGATGCCAGTCCGCTCCACCAGCTCCATAATGCCGGGCACGAACACGTCCACCCCGTCGCAGATGGCGTCCACCTCCAGCTCCTTGCCGATGATATACTTGTCCACCAGCACGGGCTTGTCCTCGTCGATCTCCACGGCGGTTTTCAGGTAGTGGCGCAGCTGCTCCTCGTCGGCTACGATCTGCATGGCCCGTCCGCCCAGAACGAAGGAGGGACGCACCAGCACGGGGTAGCCGATCTCCTGGGCGGCCTGGACCCCGTCCTCGATATTGGTGACGGCCCGGCCCCTGGGCTGGGGAATGCCCAGCTTCTTCAGAACCTTTTCAAATGCGTCCCGGTTCTCCGCCCGCTCGATGGCGTCGCAGTCGGTGCCGATGATCTTCACGCTCCGCCAGATTGATGGCGGTCTGGCCGCCCAGGGAGGCAATGACGCCCTCCGGCTTTTCCCGCAGGAGGATGTTCATCACATCCTCCACAAACAGCGGCTCAAAATAGAGCTTGTCGGAGCAGGTGTAGTCGGTGGAGACAGTCTCCGGGTTGTTGTTGATGATGATGGCCTCGTAGCCCGCCGCCTTGATGGTCTTCACCGCGTGGACGGTGGAATAGTCAAACTCCACGCCCTGGCCAATGCGGATGGGCCCGGAGCCCAGCACCACGATCTTTTTCTTTTCCGAGATGACGGACTCGTTTTCCGTCTCATAGGTGGAGTAAAAATAGGGAACGTAGCTGTCAAACTCGGAGGCGCAGGTGTCGATCATCTTGTAAACCGGCAGCATCTGTTTTTCCACCCGGAGGTTATACACCTCCAGCTCCGTCCAGCCCCAGAGGTGGGCGATGGCGGCGTCGCAGAAGCCCATGCGCTTAGCGTCGTACAGGACCTCCAGATCTCCGGGGGCCTCCCGGACCTTCCCCTCCATGGCGACGATGTTGCGGATCTTCTCCAAAAACAGCATGTCGATTTTGGTGATGTCGCAGATTCGGCCAATGTCCTCCCCCCGGCGCATCAGGGCGGCGATGGCGAAGAGCCGGTCGTCCCGCCCCTCGGCAATGTAGGAAAGGAGCCGGTCCTCGTCCCAGGCGTCGAATTTCTTCATATACAGGTGATTCACACCGATCTCCAGGGAACGGATCGCCTTCAAAAGGCTTTCCTCCAGAGTCCTGCCCACGCTCATCACCTCGCCGGTGGCCTTCATCTGGGTGGAGAGGCGGTTGTCGGCGGTGGCGAATTTGTCAAAGGGGAACCGGGGCATTTTCGTCACCACATAGTCCAGGGCCGGCTCAAAGGAGGCGGGGGTGTTGGCCAGTTGGATCTCGTCCAGCGTCATGCCCACCGCGATCTTGGCGGAGACCCGGGCGATGGGGTAGCCGCTGGCCTTGGAGGCCAGGGCCGAGGACCGGGACACCCGGGGGTTGACCTCGATGACGTAATACCGGAAGGACAGAGGGTCCAGGGCGAACTGGACGTTGCAGCCGCCCTCGATCTTCAGGGCCCGGATGATCCGCAGGGCGCTGTCCCGGAGCATATGGTACTCCTTATTGGTCAGGGTCTGGGAGGGGCATACCACCACAGAATCGCCGGTGTGGATGCCCACCGGGTCCACATTTTCCATATTGCAGATGGTGATGGCGGTGTCGTTGGCGTCCCGCATCACCTCGTATTCGATTTCCTTGTAGCCCCGGATGCTCTTCTCCACCAGCACCTGGTGGACCGGAGAGAGCTTTAAGCCGTTTTTCAGCAGGGTCCGGCACTCCTCCTCGTTGTCGGCGAAGCCGCCGCCGGTGCCGCCCAGGGTAAAGGCCGGCCGCAGCACCACCGGATAGCCGATCCGGGCCGCCACCTGGACGCCCTCCTCAATCGTGGAGCAGATATCGGAGGGCAGCACCGGCTCCCCCAGCTCCAGGCACAGGGCCTTAAACTGCTCCCGGTCCTCCGCCTGCTCGATGCTTCTGCTTCTGGTGCCCAGCAGCTCGGCGCGGCACTCCCGCAGGACCCCCTTCTTCTCCAGCTGCATCGCCAGATTCAGTCCGGTCTGGCCGCCGATGCCGGGAACGATAGCGTCGGGCCGCTCATAGCGGATGATCTTGGCCACATATTCCAACGTCAGGGGCTCCATGTACACCTTGTCCGCGATGGAGGTGTCCGTCATGATGGTGGCGGGGTTGGAGTTGCACAAGACCACCTCGTAGCCCTCCTCCTTCAGCGCCAGACAGGCCTGGGTCCCGGCGTAGTCAAACTCCGCCGCCTGGCCAATGACGATGGGGCCGGAGCCGATCACTAGGATCTTCTTTAAATCAGTTCTTTTCGGCATGGCGCTTCTCCTCTTTCATCATGGCAATGAAGCGGTCAAACAGGTGGCCGCTGTCCTGGGGTCCGGGGGCGCTCTCCGGATGGTACTGGACGCTGAACACCCGGTCCTGGGGGCATTCCACCCCCTCCACGGTATTGTCCAGAATGTTCAAATGGGTCAGCGTCAGATCCGTATCTTTCAGGCTCTCCGGGTCCACGGCGTAGCTGTGGTTCTGGGAGGTGATCTCGATTTTTCCGGTGCGCAGGTCCTTGACCGGGTGGTTGCCGCCCCGGTGGCCGAATTTCAGCTTGTAGGTCTTGGCGCCATAGGCCAGGGAAATGATCTGGTGGCCCAGGCAGATGCCAAAAATGGGGTACTTCCCCTTAAGCTGCTGCACCAGCTCGATGACGCAGCCCACGTCCTCCGGATTTCCCGGACCGTTGGACAGGAAGATCCCGTCGGGCCGCATCCGCTCCACCTCCTGGGCGGTGATGGTGTAGGGCACAATGGTCACGTTGCAGCCCCGGGCGTTGAGAGATCGGATGATATTTAATTTAATTCCACAGTCCACCGCCACCACATTGTACTGGGCGTTGGCCGTCCGGGAGTACCAGCGCTTCGCGCAGCTGACCTGGCTGACCACATCCCCGGGGATCTGGGTCTCCTCCAGGATCCGCAGCGCCTCCTCCTTGGGGGTGTCGATTCCGGTCAGCAGGGCCTTCCGGCTGCCGTAGTCCCGGATGCTCCGGGCCAGCTTTCGGGTATCGATGCCGGAGATGCCGGGGATCCGGTACTCATCCAGCACCTCCCCCAGGGTTTTGGTGTAGCGGAAGTTGGAGGGAAAGTCGTTGTACTCCCGCACCGCCAGGGCCCCGATGGTAGGGACTCTGGTTTCGTAGTCCTCGTCGGCCACCCCGTAGTTGCCGATAAGGGGGTAGGTCATCACCACCATCTGGCAGGTATAGGAGGGGTCGGAGACGATCTCCTGATAGCCTACCATGGAGGTGTTAAATACGATCTCGCACACCCGGTCACCCTGGGCGCCGAAGCCGATACCGGGATATTCGCTCCCGTCCTCCAAGACGATCTTCCGGTCTAACTTAGCCATACGATTTTTCCTCCTTGAATGGTGGCCAGGCACTTGCCGTATACCTTCCAGCCGGCGAATGGGGTGCTGCGCCCCAGGCTGGCGAACTGCTTGGGATCGACCTCATAAGGGCTGTCCAAATCCCAGACGCAGTAGTCGCCCTGGGTCTCCAGGCCGAAGCGCCGCCTGGGCGCGGTGGTCAAAGCGTCCAGGACCCGTTCCAGGGGCGCCAGCCCCGGCAGGACCAGCCGGGTAAATAGCACCGGGAAGGCGGTCTCCAGCCCCACGACGCCCATCAGGCTCCCTCTTAATCCCTTGGACTTTTCCTCTGCGCTGTGGGGGGCGTGGTCCGTGGCGATGATGTCCACCGTACCGTCTCGTAGACCCTCCACCAGCGCCTCCCGGTCCGCCCGGTCCCGGAGGGGGGGATTCATTTTGAACCGGCCATCCTCCTCCAGATCGTCCTGGCACAGGGTCAGGTAGTGGGGCGCGGTCTCGCAGGTCACATCCACCCCGCTTTTCTTGGCCTGGCGGATCAGCTCCACGCTCTGCCGGGTGGAGACGTGGCAGACGTGGTAGGCGCAGCCGGTCTTGGCCGCCAGCTCCAGGTCCCGGGCGATGGGGCCCCACTCGCTCTCGGCGCAGATGCCGGGATGATTGTGGGCGGCGGCGTAAGGGCCGTCATGGATGTAGCCGCCCCGAAGCAGGGCGTTGTCCTCGCAGTGGGCGACGATCATTTTACCCAGGGCCTTGGCGCGCTCCATGGCTTGGCGCATTTGCTCCCGGCTCTGAACGCCCTTGCCGTCGTCGGAAAAGCCCACCACATAGGGGGCCATGGCCTCCATATCCGAGAGGACCTTGCCCTTTTCCCCTCTTGTGATGGCCCCGTAGGGATGAACCCCGATCACCGCGTCCCGCCGGATGGCGGACAACTCCTGTTCCAGATTCTCCAGGCAGTCCGGCACGGGGTCCAGATTGGGCATGGGGCACACGTCGGTGTACCCGCCCCGGGCCGCCGCCCGGGTCCCGGAGGCAATGGTCTCCTTATAAGAAAAACCCGGCTCTCGCAAATGCACATGCACATCGCAAAAGCCGGGAAAAACAAAACTACGGGCGAGGTCCAACCGCGCCCCCAAAATACCAACACTGCCAGCGGGCAACTCCCTGCCGAACTGGCTGGAAAGACCACGGAATCGCTGAAAAACCATCGACCGGTCCTGCATAGCCCCTCCCTGGAACCCGCCGCCTTTTGGGCGGTTGTACTCATTGCGGCACATTATAACACTTTGCGGCGGGACTGTCAAGATAAAAAAGTTATTTCCAAGAAAATGGCAACGTCTCCAAAAATACCGGAGCTTTTTCCCCTTTTTCCGGCGAAATTCCCCTTTCTCCGTGAAAAACGCTCCGCGGAAAAGCGGAGCGTTTTTTCCTATACATCGGGCAGCCGGGCAAGGAGGACGGGGCCGTTGTTTTTCAGCCAGGCCCGCCGGGCGGGATAGTCGGGAAGCAGCGCAGCCACCTCCCGCCAGAATGCCGGGGAGTGGTTCATTTGCTTCCGGTGGCACAGCTCATGAACCACCACATAATCCAGTACCTCCGGCGGGGCCAGGGCCAGCAGGCAGTTGAAGCTGAGATTTCCCGAAGCAGAGCAGCTGCCCCATCGGGTGCGCTGGCAGCGCAGGGTGATTTTCCCGTAGGTGACCCCCAGTTTCGCCGCGAAATGCGCCGCCCGCTGCCGTAGCACCGGCTCCAGCGCCCCGCGGAGACTGGAAAGCTCCTCCTTGGTCAGCCGCCCGGCTTGGGCGGCCTGCTCGTTCTGCCGCTTCACCCGAGCCAGATGGGCCCGGATCCAGCCGGCCTTCTCCAGAACAAAGGCCTGGATCCGCGCCCGGCTCATTTTCAGGGGTGCCCGGACCAGCACCTGCCCGGAAGGGGTGATCTCCAGAGCCAGAGTCCGCCGCCGGCTACGCAGAAGGGTATATTCCGGCAGGTCCGTCACGGGTTGGGGCCCAGCTTTGCCACCACCTGGCCAATGTACATGGTGTGGGGCGCTTCCGTCTTGTAAAAGCTTTTCACCACCTGCTCCGGCATGGCGGCTATGTCCAGATCCTGGCGGTAGATCTTCCGGCAGAGCAGCGTCGTCTCTGCCTCCCGGAAGGTCACCCCCTGCTCCAAAAATTCCGGGGTCAGTCCGGATTTTGCCACCTTGTCCCCGTCCCTGCCGGAGAGGGTTCCCAGCAGCGCCAGGGCCTTGCGGCAGCCCTCGGGGTAAAAGCTCAGGGTAAAATAGTCGCTTTTTTCCATAAAATCGTGGGTATACCGGATGAGCTTGACGTACACCGTGGCCACATCCATTCCCCACAGGGTCCCCAGGCCGCCCCAGCTGACGGTCATGGTGTTGAATTTTTCCCGGTCTCCGGCGGTGAGCAGGGCCCACTTCCGGTTAAAAACGCCGAAAGCGTCTACATTCCACTCCATAGCTTACCTCTTTCCGGCGTAGCGGGCCATCAGCTCCGCGATGGAGATGCCCTGGGGGCAGACGACCTCGCAGCTGTGGCAGGCCAGGCAATCCTGGGGCCCAGTCCCCTCGGGAGCGGGGGTGTTTTCATTGCGGCTCTTGAAAATCTGGGGAATGGGCAGGCCCTGGGGGCACCGGGCGGTGCAGTAGCCGCATCCGGTGCAGGGGACCTTGTTTACCCGGATCATTTCCCGGGCAATGGCGTCCAGCGCCGCCCGCTCCCGGTCATTCAGGGGCTTTTCCGTCTGGAAGGTGGCGATGTTTTCCTTAAGCTGCTCCATATTGGACATGCCGGAGAGAATCATGCCCACGCCCTCCACGCTCTGGAGGAACCGGAAGGCCCACTCGGGGGCGGTGGCCCCGGGGCGCAGGGCATCCAGCGCCGCCATGTCCTCCTCCGGCAGCTTGGCAAGCCGACCGCCACGCACCGGCTCCATGACCCAGACGGGAAGGCCGTACTCCCGGATCAGCTCCACCTTGGCCTTGGCGTTTTGCAGGGTCCAGTCTAAGTAGTTCAGCTGGATCTGGACAAATTCCAAATCCTTTCCATAGGCCTCCAGGAACCGGCGGATGGTGGCCCGGCTGCCGTGGGTGGAGAAGCCCAGATGGCGGATCCGCCCGGCCTTTTTCTGCTCCATCAGGTAGTCAAAAATGCCGTACTGGGGGTCCAGATAGCCCTCCACGTTCCGCTCGGTGACGTTGTGGAACAGGTAGAAGTCAAAATAGTCCACCTGGCATTTTTCCAGCTGCTTTTCAAAGATCTCCCTTACTCTTGCCATATTCTCCGGGGCAAAGCCGGGAAATTTGGTGGCCAGATAAAAACTGTCCCGGGGGTAGGCCGACAGCGCCTTGCCGATGGCAATCTCGGAATTGCCGCTGTGGTAGCCCCAAGCGGTGTCGAAGTAGTTGATGCCCTGTGCCCGGGCGTAGGCCACCATTTCCTCGACCTGCTCCTGGTCGATTTGGTCCTCCTTGCCGTCCACAGTGGGCAGGCGCATACAGCCCATGCCCAGTGCGGAGAGGCGAAGCCCCTGAAATTCCTTGTAAATCAATACCATAGCCTCCCAACTTTTTGTATTTTTTCCAAAATGGACGTATCCGCTGGGCAGAAGGTCAGCTGATCGATCTCCGCCGGGGTGAGAAACCGCAGATCGTTGTGTTCCAGGGCCGTCAGCTTTCCCTCCCGGATGACAGCCTCGTACACCGTCAGCTCCACGGTCAGATCCGGATAGCGGTGGAGGACCTGCGCATAGACCGGCCCCACCTCCACCGTAACGGCCAGCTCCTCTTGACATTCTCGGATCAGGGCCTGCTCGCCGGTCTCGCCGGGCTCCCGCTTTCCCCCTGGAAACTCCCACAGAAGTCCCCTGGCCTTGTGAGCGGGGCGCTGGCACGCCAGAAAACGGTCCCCCTCCCAAATCAGGGCGGCGGAGACCTGGGTAACGCGGTCCATAAGATCCTTCCTTTCTAAATAAGTATACCGGCATTGGGCGAAAATGTCAAGCCAGAGGCGGAGGCAGGAATTTTCAGTTGATTTGCGCTATTCGCTGTGATAAAATAGAAGTTGGGAGGGATGCTTATGGCCGGAACGGACCAGGTATTGGAATACAAATGTCCTTGCTGCGGCGCCGGGCTGAAATTCAGCCAGGACGGGCAGAACATGGCCTGCGATTACTGCGGCAATACCTTTGAGATCGAAGCGGTTAAGGCCTATAACGCCACCCTCGCCCCCGACGAGTTTGTCTGGGACAGTGGGGACACCGCCTCCTGGAGTGAAGCGGAGACCCAGACCATGCAAACCTTCCAGTGCCCCGCCTGCGGCGGCGTACTGATGACCGATGAGCATACCGCCGCCACCTTCTGTCCCTACTGCGAGAATCCGGCGATCATTCCGGGCCGCCTCTCCGGGGGCTGGAAGCCGGAGGGGGTCATTCCCTTCCAGACCACCAAGGAAGACGCCAAGGCCGCCTTTTTAAAGCTGTGCAAGAGCAAGCCCCTGCTTCCCAAATTCTTTACCCAGGAGCAGCGGATCGAGAAAATTACCGGCATCTATGTTCCCTACTGGCTCTACAACTGCAATGGCAATTTCCGGGGCCGGTACAGCGCTACCCTCACCCACGTCTGGTCGGACGCCAAGTACAACTACACCCGCACCGACCACTACTTACTGACTCGGGGCGCCTCCGCGGCTTTCGAGGGAATCCCCATGGACGCTTCCAGCAAGCTGGACGATGGACTGATGGAGTCCATCGAGCCTTTTGACTACACCGCCTCGGTGCCCTTTGAAACGGCCTACCTCTCCGGCTTTCTGGCGGACAAATACGATGTGGAGTCCCAGCTGGGTCAGGAACGGATCCGCCAGCGGGTAGGGGCCTCCATGGAGGATCTGCTGGCCCCCTCTCTCATGGGCTTTGCCACCGTGGTCCCCACGGGCAGGCAGCTCCGGGTGGATCACAGCCGGGCAAAGTACGTCCTTCTGCCGGTGTGGATGCTCCACACGAAATACAAGGACAAGACCTACGTTTTCGCCATGAACGGCCAGACCGGAAAAATGACCGGCACCTTCCCCGTCTGTCCCAAGCGGACCGCCGCCTGGTTTGCCGCCGTCTGCGGCGGGGTGGCGGCGCTGGCCGTCCTAGTACAATGGCTGCTGTGGCTGTAAAGGAGCGGCGCATGAAAAGAGCTTGGATGATTCTCCTGCCGCTTCTGTTCCTGCTGGGCCTGACGCCCAGCGCCTATGCCAGGACTCCCCGGGTCGTGGACGAGGCGGGGCTTCTAAGCGGGGAAGAGGAACAGGTCTTGGAGACCCGTGCGGGAGAGATTTCGGAAAAATACGGCATGGATGTGGTCATTCTCACGGTTTACAGCCTGGACGGGCAGGACAGCGAATCCTATGCCGACGATTACTACGATAGCCATGGCTACGGCCTGGGGGGCGACAACAGCGGCGTCCTGTTGCTTCTTTCCATGGAGTACCGGGACTGGGCCATCAGCACCTGCGGCGAGGCGATTTTCGCCCTGACGGACTACGGAATCCAGGACGTTTTTTCCCAGATCGCTCCGTATCTGTCCGAAGATGAATACTATGACGCTTATCTTGCCTATCTGGACGCCCTGGAACCCTATTTCGAGGCCTACGCCCAGGGTTCGCCCATCGACGGCAAGGCCCCCGCGTATGATGGCCCCGGAACCTATCACCCCGGCACCCAGGAGGAAACGGTCTACGCCCCCGAAAAGGCCCCCGTTCTCCGGTTCCTGCTGGTTGGTCTCGGGGTGGGAGCGGTTGCCGGCGGCGTCACCGTGGCGGTGATGGCCAGCCAGATGAACACCGCCAAACCCCAGCGGGGCGCATCGAACTACGTCCAGCCGGGGAGCTATCAGCTCTACGAAAACCAGACCATTTTCCTCCACAGCCACGTCACCCGGACGGCCCGGGCAGAATCCAGCGGCGGCGGGGGAAGCGGCGGCGGCAGCTCGACGCATCACAGCTCCGGCGGGCAGAGCCACGGCGGCGGACACGGTAAATTCTAAAAATTCATGATAAAGGAGAACGAATTATGGGACTGATCAAAGCGGCGCTGGGCGGAGTGTCCTCCGTCCTGGCGGATCAATGGCGGGAGTATTTCTATTGCGACGCCTTGACGGAAAACGTACTGGCAGCCAAGGGCCAGAAGCGGACCTCCTCTCGCAGCAGCAATACCAAAGGCTCGGAGAACATCATCACCAACGGCTCCGTGATCGCGGTCAACGAGGGCCAGTGCATGATGATCGTGGAGCAGGGCCAGATCGTGGAATTCACCGCCGAGCCCGGCGAATTCACCTGGAATTCCTCCACAGAGCCCACCATTTTCTACGGCGGCCTGGGCCAAGGGATCAAGGGCAGCTGGGAGACCCTGAAGCGCCGCTTCACCTTCGGCGCGGACACCGCCAAGGACCAGCGGGTGTACTATTTCAACCTAAAGGAGCTGGTGGGCAACAAGTACGGGACCCCCTCCCCCGTGCCCTTCCGTGTGGTAGACGCCAACATCGGTCTGGACATGGACATTGGCATTCGGTGCAACGGGGAGTATTCCTACAAAATCACGGATCCCATGCTGTTCTATAAAAACGTCTGCGGCAACATCCAGGAGGTCTACACCCGGGACCGGTTCGACAGCCAGCTGAAATCCGAATTTCTGACGGCCCTCCAGCCGGCCTTCGCCAAGATCTCCGCTCAGGGCATCCGCTACTCCGCCCTGCCGGGCCACACCATGGAGCTGGCGGAGGCCATGAACACGGTGCTGTCCGAAAAGTGGAGCGACCTCAGGGGCATTTCCGTGGTGTCCGTGGGGGTCAACTCCGTCACCGCCTCTCCCGAGGACGAGGCCGCCATTAAGGAGCTCCAGCGCAACGCCGTTTTCCGCGATCCCAACATGGCCGCCGCCCACATGGTGGGGGCCCAGGCCGCCGCCATGCAGGAGGCCGCCAAAAACAAGAACGGGGCCTTTACCGGCTTCCTGGGCATGGGCATGGCCCAGCAGGCCGGCGGGCTCAACGCCAACGCCCTGTTCCAAATGGGGCAGCGGCAGTCTCCCCAGACGCCCCCCGCTCCCCCCGCCCAGGAGACTTGGAAGTGTTCCTGCGGCGCGGAGAACACCGGCAATTTCTGCACGGAGTGTGGCGCCAAGAAGCCCGCCGCGGGCTGGACCTGTGAAAAATGCGGCGCAATAAACAAGGGCAAGTTCTGCGCCCAGTGCGGGGCCAAAAAGCCTGTCGGCGCCCCCCTCTACCGCTGCGACAAGTGCGGCTGGGAACCGGAGGACCCCAAGCATCCCCCCAAGTTCTGCCCAGAGTGCGGCGACCCCTTTGACGATAATGATATTATGTAAACTTTAGAGCTTCTGCGGGGCTTCAAATCCATCTTCGCTTCCTGTCAAAGCCAACGCCCGGCGCGGAAATCGCGCCGGGCTGCGTTTTGCATCATTGGTTAACATAACTTTCAGCTTCTTCTGGTGGTCAGCTTTTGGGCCAGCTCCGTCATTTCCGCCCGGTCCGGGAAAACCGCCAGGGCGGCCACCGCCTCCCCCGTCAGCCTTTCCACCATCTCCTGGCAGGCATCCTGGCCATAGAGCCGGAGGAAGGTGTTCTTCTCCCCGTCCACCCCGGTGGCCTTGCCCAGCTCCCGCTCCGAGCCGATAGCGTCCAGCAGATCGTCCCGAATTTGGAAGGCCAGGCCCAGCTTTTCGGCAAAGGTCCCGGCGGCGGCCAGCGCAGCCTCGTCCCCGCCTCCGGCAAGCACGCCCATCTGGCAGGCCGCCCGGATCAGGGCCCCGGTCTTTCGGCTCTGGATGGCCAGGACCTCCTCTTCCGTGCAAGCCCGCTCCTGGCTCTTCATGTCCAGCGCCTGGCCTCCCACCATGCCCCGGGGACCGGCGCACCCGGCCAGGAGCGCTGCCGCCTTGATCCGCACCTCGGCGGGCAGCGGCGCGGCGGCGATCTGGAAAAAGGCCTCGGTCAGCAGCCCGTCCCCCGCCAGGACGGCCATGGCCTCCCCGAAGACCTTGTGATTGGTGGGGCGGCCCCGGCGCAGGTCGTCGTCGTCCATGCAGGGCAGATCGTCGTGGATCAGGCTGTAGGTATGGACCATTTCGATTGCCGCGGCCAGGGGCAGGGCCTTTTCCCAGTCCCCGCCGCACATCCGGCAAAATTCCAGTACAAAAATTGGCCGCAGCCGCTTCCCTCCGGCGCTCAGGCTGTAGGCCATGGCTCGGTACAGTTCCTTTTGTGGAAGTTCCTCCCCCTCCCGGCAGGTCTCCGCCAGATAGCGCTCCACAGCCTGCCGGTAGCCGGTCTCAAGGCTGGTCTTCATCAAAGGGAACCTCCTGAGGGGTGCCGTCCTCGGCTGTGAGGATCTTTTTCACCTGCATTTCCGCCTCATCCAGGAGCTTGCCGCAGCTTCTCACCAGGCCGGTGCCCTCCTGGAACAGCGCCAGGGACTCTTCCAGCGCCACGTCCCCCCGCTCCATGGCCCGGACGATCTGCTCCAGGCGCTGCATTTTCTCTTCAAAGGTCTTGCTTTCCATGTTCAGACTCCTTTCGCTCCGTCACCTGGGCAGTCAGCTGCCCGTCTCGGACGGTGATCGTCAGCAGATCTCCCGGCGCGGTCTGTCCAATAGACCGAAGCACCGCGCCCGTGTCCGTGCGCACCATGGCGTATCCCCGGGACAGCACCCGCAGGGGGCTCATGGCGTCCAATTTGGCGGTGAGCCCCACAAACCGCTGCCGTTTGGCGGCCAGGGCCCTGCTCTGGGCGGCGGTCAGGCGGCTCCGCAGCAGCGCCAGGGCCTGCCGCCGCTGGGTCAGGTAGGCGTCGGGGCTTTGCAGGGCCGGGCTGTCCGATAGCATCTTATAGTGTCGCCGGGCGGCCTTGATCTGCCGGGACAGGGCCGTGGCCATGGCGGCGGCCATGGAATCCAGGGTCTGCCGCAGGGCGTCCTGATCCGGCACCGCCAGCTCCGCCGCGTTGCTGGGGGTGGCGGCCCGAAGGTCTGCCACAAAGTCGGAAATGGTCACATCTGGCTCATGGCCCACAGCGGAGATCACCGGGATCCGGGAATCGTAGATGGCCCGGGCCACTACCTCCTCATTGAACGCCCACAGATCCTCCATGGACCCGCCGCCCCGGCCCACGATCAGCAGATCCGCCAGCTGGAACCGGTTGGCATAGCGAATGGCGGCGGCGATCTCCCCGGGGGCCTCCGCCCCCTGGACCCGCACCGGCAGCAGCCGCACCCGGGTCAGGGGGTAGCGCTTCCGCAAAATGCGGAGCATATCATGGACCGCCGCCCCGGCGGAGCTGGTGACGATGCCAATGGTGCCAGGGTATTGGGGTAGGGGCTTTTTATGGGCCGGGTCGAACAGGCCCTGGGCCGCCAGCTTGGCCTTGAGCTGCTCAAAGGCGGCGTACAAATCCCCTACGCCGTCGGGCGTCAGGGCGGTACAGTAGAGCTGATAGGCCCCGTCCCGGGGATAGACGGCGATCCGGCCCATGGCGATGACCTTCATGCCGTTTTCCGGGCGGAACCGAAGCCGGAGGGCGTTTCCCTTGAACATGACGCATTTCAGCGCCCCGCCCTCGTCCTTCAATGTAAAATAATGGTGGCCGGAGGGGTAGCACTTGTAGTTGCTCAGCTCCCCCCGCACCGCCAGGGCCGCCAAATTCTCGTCGCTGTCCAGCTTGGCCCGGAGATATTCATTGACCTGTGTGACAGATAAGATCTTCGCCATATCATCCCTCCAAAGCCCGATGGGCCAGCACCGCCACGCCCAGGGCGTTGTCCGTGGAGAATCGGGGCGGCGCGAACACCGCCCCCAGGGGAGCCAGGGTCTCCCGCAAAAGAGAGTTGGAGGCCACGCCGCCGGAAAACAGCACCGGCAGGCCCGGCTGCTCCTTCAGGGCCGCCTCTGTGGCCCGCGCCACCGCCCCGACTACGGACCGAAGGGCGTAGCCGGCAATCTGGGCCGGGGCATGGTCCCGGGAATAGTCCCGGACTTTGTTTTCCAAGCCGGAGAAGGAAAATTCCAGCCCCCGATTTTTGATCGGAAAGGCGTCCTTCCCCTCATCGCCCCGGCTCAGCTCGTCCAGGGCCTTTCCCGCCGGGAAGGGCAGGGAAAGCAGCTGCCCCGTCCGGTCGATCAGCTGCCCGGCGGAGATATCCATGGTGCCGCCGATTCGGCGGCAGGCCACGTTCCATCCCTCCGGCTGGCAACACAGCAGCTCCGTGGTGCCGCCGGACAGGTGCCAGGCCAAAAAGGGCCCGTCCAGCAGCTCCATCCGCCCGGCGGCCCAGGCCGCCGCCGCCAAATGGCCCTGCTGATGGGAAACCTGGATCAGCGGCACCCCCAACGCCTTGGCAAGCACCGCGCCGTGGCTGTACCCCACCAAAAAGCAGGGCATATAGCTGCCCTCCACCGCCCGGGGCCGGGTGCTGACGCCCACCGCCTGAACAGAGCCCGGCGGAACCTGGGAAAAAAGCCTGCCGGCAAGCTCCGGCAGGCTCCTGGTATGGTGAAACACCGCGTCGCTCTGCCGCAGGCCCAGCGCGCCCGCCGCCACCGGCAGTAATTGTGAGGCGTTCTCTCCCCGCTCCCCGTCGAACCAGGCCAGGGAGGTGGTATAGTTGCTGGTGTCGAAGCCCAGAGCGGTCATTTCGGCTCCTCCCGGCTCCGGTCCCAGGTCCCCAGGATGCCGTTGACAAAGGCGCCGGTATCCTTTCCGTCGTAGAGCTTTGCCAGTCGGACGGCCTCGGAAATGGCCGCGTTTTTAGGCACATCCTCCACATACGCCGCCTCATACATGGCCAGCATCAAAATGGCTCTGGTCACCCGGGAAATCCGGCTCACGTCCCAGCCGATGGACAGGGTCTGGATCTGCTGCCGCAGCTCCTCCCGGTAGGCATACACCCCTGCCACCACCCGCCGGATGTAGGCCATCTGGGCCGGGTCCGGGCGCTCCTCATAGACCGGGCACTCCTGGGCCAGGGTCTCATAGTACCCCGGGGCGAACAGCGTTTCCAGGGCAGTCTCCGGCTCCACGCCGGTGAAGCTCTGGCCGTAGATCATATGGACCGCCAGTTCCCTGGCGTTGGCTCTCGTCATGGGCTTACTTCCGGAGGATGCCGCCCACGTTGACGTTCACGGCGGCAACGGTGACGCCCGCCATGGATTCCAGGGCGCTGGTAACGGCCTCCTGCACGGCCTTGGCAACGTCGATGACGCTCTGGCCGTAGACCACGGAAATGGTGCAGTCGATGTAGACCTCGTCCTCGGGACCGATGGTGATTTTCAGATTCTTGCCCACGGTTTTCTTGTTGATCTCCCCGGGCTTGACATTGAAGCCCGCGGCGCCGTCCACCTCCGCGGCGGCCTGAGCGACGATGGCGGCGATCACATCCTCGGAGATCATCACGCTGCCATTTTCCTGGTACTGCTGGATGTAGGACTTGGACTGCTTGTTCTCTGCCATAAGGGTACCTCCCAAACAATATCACGCCAAGCATGAATTTTCTTTTATTGTAACACAAATCCAAAAAATTACAACCGGAGATTTGCGTTTTTCCGGAAAATCGGCCCCGGAAATTCCGGGGCCGAGAAACTTTATACGCAGGGAGGCCAGAGGGAATGGTCCCAATCCCGTCCGGACAGGGCGTCCAGCCGCTCCTGATCGGTCATCAGCCGGGTCCAGCCGTGGGCAGGGCCGGGGGTGGCGTCGATATGCCGCCAGTAGCCGCCCATATCCACGATCAGCCAGTAGTGGGTGTGATTCGTGACCCAAATCATCTGGGTGGTGTACCCCTTCTTGGCCATGACCTCCTGGAGGGTCCGGGCGTGGACGTAGCAGTTGCCGATATAGTGGGTCAGGCCGTACCACACCGGATCCCCCGCGCCGGAATTGGAGTTGTAATCCACATGTTCCTGGACGTAGAGCTTGATGGAAATGGGATCGTCGCCGCAGGCGGCGGCCATTTGGTCCACCAGCGCCTGGGTATCCGCCATGGTATGGTTGACCTCCACCCGGCGGTTGTAGGTGGTGACGTTGCCGGAGGAATCCTCCGCCCGGTAAACTACATAGTAGGTTCCCATCTGGGTAAGGTCCACGCCGCTGTCGTCATAGGTATAGCTCACCGCCCCATCCCGGGAGTCGGAAGCCGTAACAAACAGCGTATAGTCCGGCGGCGTGTTTACCGCCACCTCCATAGTCGTCACACCGGAGAAGGTGGGCCCATCCATGTCCTCCACCACCCGGAGCGTGGTCTGGGCAAGGGTCTCATTGCCGAAGGGGTCCACGGCGCGGACCGTCACGGTCTGACTGCCCAGGGTGTTCACGTCCAGCTCCGTCGCCAGCTCCACGGAAACGACGCCAGATGGGTCCTCCGCGCTCACCAGGAAATCGGACAGGGCGACCGCCGTGCCGGGATAGACTGCCACCTCCTGCAGCGTCAGCGCCGGGCCCTGGGTATCCTGAATGGTCACTACGCAGCTCTGGGGCAGCCCTTCGCTGACGCCGGTGACGGTGTACTGCCCCACCGGGGAGGAATTGAGCAGATCAATCACGTCCTGGGAGATCCGCTGGGCGTCGCGCTGGGGATCCAGCACCAGATCGCCGGCGCTGACCGTCTGGCCGTATTCCAGGAAGAATTGGTCCTTCATCCAGATATAGGAGACGGTGCAGTTCCCGGTGATCCGGTTGCCATAGGGGTCCGCCACCGTCACCGTTACCGTGCTGTCCTCATTGGAGTCGGGGATTTGGAACGCGGGCATGGAAATCTCCACCCCGGACAGGTCGAAGCAGGCCGTCACAAAATCCTCGGGGTCGATCTTGTCATCCACGGAAACCACCAAATTCTGAAACTCCGCGGTAGGCGCCGTGGTGTCCTGAATGGTTAAGTTGACCGTCTCCTGCTTCATGCCCTGCCGTAAAGTGACGCTCTGCCGGCCCACTTGGGACAGGTCGATCCGGCTGAGATCGGTCACAAACTCCGCCTGTCCCGCCTCGCCGTATTGGGTGAGAAAAGCGCCGGGCGTCAGCTCCGTCTGCCCCAGCTCAATGGTCACATCCCGGAATTTGGCCTGGCCATAGTCATAGCAGGCATACCAGACCCAGGCGGCCGCCAGAAGCACCGCCAAGGCGGCGCAAAGGATGCGCTTCCATCCGAGGCCGGCGAAAAACGCCTTCAGCCGCGCCGGCTTCTCCGCCACGGCGGGCGTCGTGATTTGTTTTTCTTTTTTATCAGCTGTTTCCGTTTCCAAGACGACAGCCCCCCTTTTTTCAGGGTTCCCATACAGATGTTATTTTATCACGGATATTGTCGAAATGCAACGAAAATTTTCCAAAAGGCATTTCCCCCGTCCAGGTCTGGCCGGGGGAAAAACTCAGGGAACTTCCACCACATGGATGTCGCTGATCGTGAAATCGGACTGGTTCAGCACAATATCGGTGATCACTGCCACGTCCGTCTGCTGCAAGCCCCCCTCCGGAGCGGCCACCGCCACGGAAATGCCGCCTTCGCTGATGTAGGCTACGCAGTCTGCATAGCCCTTGGCAATGACCAAGCTCTCGATCTGGGCCTCATCCAAGGCGGTCTGGACAATGTCCTCCAGCTGGGTGCCCACCTGGGAATCCTTGCCGTCCTCGCTGTAGGCCATAGCCTCCTGCAAAAGGCTTACGGCGCTGTCCCTGGCCTGCTGCCGGGACAGCCGCACGGCGGCAAAATATTCGGCCTGGGTCGTGGTCTGGTTCTCCGTCTCTCCGCTCATCACCAAGGTGTCCGAGGACAGGAGCTTTGCCGCGTCCAGAGTGTCCTCCAGGTTTACGGCCGCTTCCTCGTTGCTGTAACGCCAGTTGAGATAGATCCCGGCGCACACCGTCACCAGCACCGCCGCCGCGATGAAATTCTTCTTCCAAGTTTTCATACAAATGCCTCCAATCATTTCATTTTCAGTACGGAGATCCGGTCCGCCCCCAGGCCCGTGGCCATGGACACCGCCTCCACGATGGCGAGCCGGATCCTGGGGTCGTCGGCTCCCTGGCAGACCACCACCGCGCCCCGGTAGGTGGCGGGCAGCACCTGCCGCACCAGACCGGTCTGGCCCCGTTGGCCGTCCGTCACCGTGACCGTGTCCCGGTTTTGGGCGGAGTCGGAGAGGTTTTCGTCATACTGGTACAGCGTCTCCTCCCCTGCCTCCAGGGTCAGCAGCACCTCCACCTTTCCGGCCCCCTGGACCTGGCTGAGCAGCCGGGACAGCTCCTGAGCCACATCCACCGCCGGTTCCGGCTGGGTCTCCTGGACTGTGGCGGCGGGCTCCGTCCTGCCAGGTATCGCCATGAGCAGCAGTCCCAGCACCAGGATCAGGATCGCGAATTTGTATTTTCCCAGAAAGGCAAGGACCTTTTTCAGTTCCACTGCTGCGCCTCCTTTGGAATCCCCAGCTCCCTGGTGAGAATGTCCGAAAGCCGCGCCTTGGCATAGGGGGAGATCCTTCCAGCCAAGCGCGCCTGGGCAATCGCCGGCGGAGCATCCTTTGTCAGCGTCACCTCCACAGTCAGCTCCGCCCCCAGGGAAGCGGCTTTGTCCAAGATATATGCTTCCACCCGCTGCTTTATTCCAGCCCGGAGGGCCTGAGCGGCGTCGGACTCCCCCTTGGCCGCCGCCTGGGATGCTTCCCAGGCGATATCCTGGGAGAAAACCTGGAGACTTCCCAGGCGCAGGGCCGTCAGGGGATGAAGCACCGTCACCGCCAGGAACACGCCGCACAGCAGCTTTCCCACGGCGGCGGGGGTACCCTCCTTTCCCAGCAGACTCTTGAGAATGGCGCAGAGGATGGCCGCGGCGGTGACGCGCAGCAGATAGGGTCCCAGGGCGTCCACTATTCCACTCCTTTCAAAAAACAGACGGTGCTGATGAGCAGCAGCAGGCACATGGTCCCGGTCATGGCCAAGAGCATCCCCATGCCGGCGGAAAAATCCTGAATCAGCCCGGCGGTCTCCTTGGTGCCGAAAACGGCGCAGGCCGCCGCCGTCAGCTTCAGCATCAAATACTGCACGCCGATTCGAAGGAAGGGGCCCAGGCAGATCGCCAGGATCGCCAGCAGCCCGTAGACCCCGGCGGCGCTGCGCATCACCCCCGCGCTGACCAGAATGGTCTCCGAGGCGTCTGAAAGCAGGCCCCCCACCACCGGCACCATGCCGGAGATGGTGAGCTTCGCCGCCTTCACCGCGGCGGCGTCGGCGGTGCCGCTGACCACCTTGGTAATGCCCATGTAGCCGGTAAACACATAAAGTACCAGCTTCAGGCTCCAGGTCATCAGCCATTTTAGAAAATCCCGAAGCTTTTTCAGCATGTCCTCCCCCACCGCGCTGTTGGCCACTCCCAGGCAGAGGAACAGATACAGCATGGGCACCGTCACCTTGGAGATCAGGGCCCCCAGCACGGCGTCAAACACCGCCGTGCCGGTGTACAGCGCCGCCGAGGCGGTCCCGCCCCCTTGGGCCGCCAGGGCGGCGGTCATCACCGGAAGCAGCAGCTTTCCGTATTCGCTCATCTCCGTTACCGTCTGGCTTCCCAGCCGAATCAGGGCCCCGGAGGGCCGCAGCAGCAGCGTTCCCACCGCCAGGGCCCCGGCCAGCCCCACCGCCTGTTTGGGGCACCCCGGGATGGTTCCTGCCAGAGAGGTGATCAGCGCCGCCGCCATCAGCGCCAGGCAGATCCCCGCCGCCTCCGCCACCGCAGGCTGGATCTCCGGCAGTACCGCCTTTAGAACCTCCAAAAGCCCTTCCCCGAAGCGCTCCTGGGTCTGGGGCATCAGCGCCTGGGCCTCCGGCGGCGGCGTGGGGGCGGTGTAGTCCAGGGCTCTGGCCGGGGCCGCCGTCAGCGGCAGGATCAAAAGCAGGATCAGTAGCTTTCTCATACTTCCCCCAAAATCCTTTCGATCAGCCCCAGCAGCTCCTCCAAAAGGGGCAGGGAGATCCACAGTACCGCCGCCGCCGCCAGAATTTGCAGGGCCTTTCCCAGGGCGGCGTTGCCGGCGTCGCTGCAAATCAGCCCCGCGATTTGGGCCACCAGACTGATGCCCACAGCCTTGAGCAGCACTCCCAGCAGGGCCTCGTCCAGCTGCGCCGCCTGCTGCAGCCGCCGGAAGAAATCCATCACCGGGGCCAGGTAGGTCATGGCGGCGGTCAACACCATGCACCCCGCCAGAACGGACAGCAGCAGCGCCACGTCCTTCCCCTGCTTCGCCAGGGCCAGACCCAGCACCGCCGCGATCAGGGTCCCCGCCGCCCCCTTCCAAAACAGCTCCGTCAAAATTGGAACAGCTCCTTTACCAGCTCGAACAGCTCGGCGATCTTTTGGGTCAGCATCATCAGCACCACCACCAGCCCCGCCAGGGTGGTCATAGTGGCCTGTTCCTCCCGCCCAGAGCGGGAGAGAACCTGATTGAGGACGGACACAATGATTCCGATGGCGGCGATTTTGAAAATCAGATCGATCTCCATAGGCTAAAGAAACAAAATGGCCAGGGCCGCCCCGGCGCACAGCCCCAGGGTTTGGTAGCTGCGCAGACGGCTCTCCCGATTGTGGGACAGGGCTTCCAGACACGCCCGGCAGCTCTGCCGGGCCCCGTCCAGTCCCTGAAGCTGTCCGGGAAGATCGAAGCGGCCCAGCGTCTGGCCCAGCTCCCCCAAAATTCGTTTCGCCTGATTCGGCAGCTCCGGCTGGGCCGCCAGCGCCTCGGCCATACACTTCCCCACCTCCGGCTGGGACTGGCTTTGAAGCTGCTCTGCCAGGGCGGCGAAGACTTGTCCCACCGGGCCGGTCAGCTCTTCGGATATCTGGCCGCACAGCTCCGGCAGGGGCGTCAGCCGGTACTGCAGCTCACACGCCATAAAATCCAGCCCCCGGATCAGCTGGGCCAGGGCGCTTTCCTCCCTTCTGTGGGCGGCGGCCAGGGAAAAGCCAAACCCGCCGCAGGCCAGGACGATCAGCATCGCCCCCAACAGCTTTCCATTCATCGCTCCATCCTTTCCACGCGCCAGGACTTGTCCGGCTGTAAGATCAGGACCTTTTCAAAGATCCGGCTCTCCACCAGGGGCCGGTAGACAGTCCTCCGCAGCAGATCCTCCCGGCTTTTGGCATGGGCGGTGGCCAGCAGATCCACGCCGCACCATCCTGCCCGGAGCAGTGCCTGGCAATCCCCTTCTTCGGTGATCTCGTCTAAGGCCACGCAGCTGGGTCCCAGGGTGCGGATGGCCATTTCCAGGCCGTGGGCCTTTCCGCAGCCGGTAAGCACATCCGTGCGGGGGCCGGGCGGGAAGCAGTCCATTCCATCCGCTCTCGGAAACAGCTCTCCCCGCTGGTCTACCACCGCCACGCTGCCCCCCTGCTGGGAGCGCTGACGAATGAGGTCCCGCAGGAGGGTTGTCTTCCCGCTTCCGGGCTTCCCCAGAATCAGCACGGAGCCGCTTGTCCCCGCCCCCTGGGCAATGCCGGGGAAGTCCCTGGCTACCCGCAGGCACAGGCTGCTGACCTCCCGGACCCCCGTCACCCTCCCATCTGCCTGGACCGTCATTTCCCCGCAAATCCCTACCCGGTGGCCGCCGGGGGCGGTGAGAAAGCCCTGGGCGGCGGAGGAAGAGGACCAGGGAGAAAACCTACTGGCGGCGTTGACCACATAGCGCAGGTCCTCCTGCCGGACCGTCTCCGTCAAAAATCGGGAATCCCGCCGCAAAATCAGCTCCGGCGGACGGCCCAGCCGCAGACGCAGCTCCTGAAGCTCCTCCCGACCCTGATCGTCCACCTTCTGCCGCAGACGGGGCGGCAGTAAATTTAAGTAGGCTTGCCAAGCGCACCGCATTTGCATCACTCCCGGGGAAAGCGTATGCGGGCATGTCCCCAGGTATGATTCCGAACTGCCGACCGTCGCGGCACGCCAATAAAAATACCGCCCTCCATTCCGAAGGGCGGAAGATTTATTGATGGGCGCCAAAGTCCACTGCCTGCCTTTTTATTTTAGTGCATTCCGCACCGCAGCCGGGCGGGCGAAAAATACCTTTTCGGGCGGGTGGGGGCCGAAACCCCCTGCCAACCTTCTTATTTCGGTGCTTCCCTTGTCGGGAATACTCCCTCGGCCCCTTCCGGGGGACCCACTTTCTTGCCGCCGAGCAAGAAAGTGGGCAAAGAAGTCGGCTTAGG
>CANRHF010000005.1 GCA_947630345.1 uncultured Oscillospiraceae bacterium
ATGGCCAAAAAGCGGATCAAGACCTACTCCGGCGGCATGAAGCAGCGGCTGGGCATCGCCCAGGCCCTGCTGAACGATCCGAGGCTGCTGATCGTGGACGAGCCCACGGCGGGCCTGGACCCCAAGGAGCGGGTCCGGTTCCGCAAGCTCCTGGCCCAGTTGGGACAGGACACCATCGTGCTGCTCTCCACCCACATTGTCTCCGACGTGGAGCACATTGCGGACCGGATGCTGATGATGTCCAGCGGCCGGTTCATCATGGACGAGCCCTGGGACAAGACCCGGACGGATCTGGAACACCTGTTTTTGGAGGAATTTGGAGGGATGGAGGAATGAGCGGATTTGGTTCGCTGTTTTCCTATGAGCTGAAGAAGCTCTGGATGCGGCCGCTGCTGTGGGTGGTGCTGGGGAGCCTGCTGTTTTTGAATCTCCGGGGCATGTACAGAGACTATGTAGGCTACACGGGTACGACGCCCTATGTCATTGTGGACGAAAACGGCCAAAGGCAGGAGCTGGAGTTGGACACCAGCGGGAGCGACCGGCGGCAAATGGAGGGGGGCCGGGCCCTGGCCGGAACGAAGATCGACGACGCTTTCTTCCGCCGGGCCCAGGAGACCATCCCCCTGGACAAGGAGCCCTACTACATCGACCGGTATTTTTTGGAGAACGACGCCAGCTACTACGGGTTTTATCGGGAATTTCCGGCGTATCTGAAGCATAACACGGCGGCGGAATTCTATCAAATGCGCAGCGATCAGATCCAGGGGCTGTTCAGCGGCCTGGACAAGGATTCCCGGGCCTACTGGGAGGAACGGGAGGCGGAGGTGGAAAAGCCCTTCGTCTACCAGCCCATCACCGGCATGGAGGCGCTGGATTTTCGAGTTGGGTCGCTGGGAAATTACGTTCCCGTTCTGGGCGGGGCGGCGCTGTGTGACCTCTTTGCCCAGGAGCGGCGGAACCGCATGGAAGCGCTGCTGTTCAGTACGAAACGGGGAAAGGGGCGATTGTTCTGGGCCAAGGCCCTGGCCGGGATGGCGACGGCGGCAGGCGGGGTGCTACTGATCCTCGGAGCGCTGACGGCGGAAGAGCTGGCCCTCTATGGGACCGGAGGATGGACCGGGGCGATCCAGCTGCATCTGGGCTTTTGGACCAGCAGTCTGGCCCTCACCATGGGCCAGCTGGTGTGGATCGAAATGCTGATCGTCACGGTCTACGCCCTGCTTACCGGGCTGCTGGCGGCGGCGATCTCCGCTCTGACCGGCAGCGGTGTGGCGGCCCTGGCCACCACGACGGCGGTGATGTTTCTTCCGGTGCTTGTCGGGCCCGACAGCGGCTGGGCGCGGTTGCTGCCCGAGCGGCTGCTCAATTCCATGAATCTGTGCGGGAGCCTGTTTCTCTGGAGCTTCTCCGGAGTCCAGCTGAACCTGTACCAGACCGGGATCCTGCTGTATTCCAGCCTGGCGGCGGCGCTGTTCGGCCTGTGTGGCCTATTTTGGCTGCTGTTCTGGGCCCGGCCCGGCCAAACCGGCGGCATCCGAACCGGGGGAGCCGGCGGGCGGTGGCTGGAAGCCGGGCCGTCCCGGCGGAGCGGGCCGACTTCCAATGCCCGCCGGGTTTCCCCGGCGGAGAGAGAAGAAAGGAGCGGGGATCGATGAAACGGGTACTGTTATGGGGTGTGGCGCTGGCTGCGGCGGCGCTGCTTCTCCTCCATGGCAGGGAGCTGCTGCCATGGCTCCATGTGAGCGCCCAAAAGGACCAGGTGACGCGGATCGCCGGGGAAACGGCGCAGGAGCCCCATTTTTCCGGCCTCAACGATCTGGAGGCGGCGGTGGACGCCCCGCCGGACTATACTCAGGGCGTCCAAGCCCTGGACGGGGCGGGGGAGGAGCTGGCCTTTACCTACGACGATTCCGGGGTGGACCTTTCCACCCAGGGTACATACTATGTGACCTACACCGCCTGGGACGCCGCTGGGAATCCCATTACCGCCCGGCGGCAGGTGGATGTGAACCATACCATGGCGGAGACCGAAAGCGTGGTGGTCTGGCTGGCGGGGGAGTGCGAAGACGACCCGCTGTCCATCAAATGCTATATCCGGGATCACATCTACTATAATTCCAACTACGGCGCCGGGGACCCGGTGTGGTACGGCATCAACCACGGCATCGGCAACTGCTACGTCCACGCTCGGGTCCTCCAGGAGGTGCTGGAATACAAGGGCTACAATACCCAGCTCATCTGGACCACGGACAGAACCCATTATTGGGTCCTGGTGGACATGGGCGGCTGCTGGCGGCACCTGGACGCCACCCCCGGCGCGTCCCACGGCTGGACGGAGCTGATGACCGACCAGGAGCGCTTGGCCTCCCTGGACGGCCGCACCTGGGACGTTTCCCAGTGGCCCGCCTGCGAATAAAAAAGAAAAGGGCCCCGGCAGCGCCGGGGCCCAAAAATTATAGGGGGGTTACTCCTGATCGTCCTCGTCTTCGGTGGCGAATTCCAGGGTCTCGCCGCAGGCGGGGCAGACGATGGAACCCTTGTCCAACGTGGCCTCGTCAAAATCGATGACGTTGCCGCAGGGGCACTTCACCTCGTAGATGGTCTCGTCGTCGGGGCCAAACTCAACGTAATCGTCCTCGTCTTCCTCGTCGTCGTCGTCGTCCTCGTCCTCGTCGTCGTAATCGTCTTCGTCCTCGTCGTCCTCATCATCGTCTATGATGTAGTCCTCGATGGCGTCCAGGTCGTCCTCGATCTCATCCAGCTCGTCGGAGATGGCGATGGTGGTCTCCTCCACGTCGGACAGCTTCCGGGTCACATCCCCCAGCAGCTCCACCACGGCGGCGAGGATCTTCCCCTCGTTGGTGGTGGTGTCCAGCTTCATGCCCTCCATCAGGCCCTTGAGGTAGGCGGCTTTTTCGGTAATGGTCATGGCTCCTCCTTACGATTTGGCCCGGCCCAGGTATTCGCCGGTGCTGGTGTCGATGCTGATCCGGTCGCCCTCGTTGATAAACAGAGGCACCTTGATCTCCGCGCCGGTTTCCACAGTGGCGGGCTTGGTGACGTTGGTGGCGGTGTTGCCGGCGAAGCCGGGCTCGGTGTGGGTGACGGTCAGATCTACGAACCGGGGAGACTCCAGGCCAAAGACGTTGCCCTTGTAGCTCATGACGGTGCAGACGTCGTTCTCCTTGACGAAGCGGAAGCCGTCGTCCAGCACGGACTTCTCCAGGGGCTCCAGCTCATAGGTCTCGGGGTCCATGAAGTAGTACAGCTCGCCGTCGTTGTAGGAGTACTCCATCTTTTTGCGCTCGATGTAGGCGGTGGGGTACTTGTCGTTGGGGTTGAAGGTGGTCTCAGTCACGGCGCCGGTGATGACGTTCTTCATCTTCACACGGACGAAAGCCGCGCCCTTGCCGGGCTTGACGTGCTGGAACTCGATGATCTGCATGACCTTGCCGTCCATGTCGAAGGTAACGCCGTTTCGGAAATCGCTGACAGAAATCATATGAAAATCCTCCTAAATTCTCCCCTCAGGGAATTTGTCATCGTTTTACGGATATATTCTAACCGAATCCGCCCCTATTTGCAAGGGGAAAATGGTTTTTTTTACAAAATGATCAGCTCTTTCGGGCTGTGGGTGATGTCCTCGCAGCCGTCCTCGGTGAAGATCACCACGTCCTCGATCCGCACGCCGAATTTTCCCGGCAGGTAGATGCCCGGCTCGGCGGAGCAGACCATCCCCGCCTGCATAATAGTTTCGCCCCCGGCGTTGCAGCCCGGGTTCTCGTGAATTTCCAGGCCCACGCCGTGGCCGTAGCCGTGGCCGAAGTAGGGGCCGTAGCCCGCGTCGGTGATGACCTTCCGGGCGGCGGCGTCCACCTCTTTACCCTTGACGCCGGGCCGGGTAGCGGCGATGCCGGCGGTCTGGGCCTGGGCGACGATGTCATAGATCTTCCGCATCTCCTCGGTGGCGTGGCCCACGGCCACGGTGCGGGTCATGTCGGAGCAGTAGCCCTGATACAGAACGCCAAAGTCCATGGTGATAAAGTCCCCGTCTTGCAGCTTCCGCTCGCCGGGAACGCCGTGGGGCAGGCTGGTGTTGGGCCCGGACACCACGATGGGATCAAAGGACAGCCCCTCGCCGCCGTTTTTCAGCAGGCAGTAGATCAGCTCGGCGCAGAGCTGCTTTTCCGTCATGCCGGCGTGGATCTTGGTCAGCACCTCGGTAAAGGCGGCGTCGGTGATGTCCTGGGCCTTGCGCATCCGGTCCAGCTCCCAGGGCTCCTTCACCGCCCGCAGGCTGCTGATGTCGTGATTCCGGGGGGTCAGGGCGGCGTGGAGGCGCTTTTCATACCCCAGGTACTCCGCCATGGTCAGGTAGTTTTCTTCATAGCCCAGGGTGGTGACGCAGAAGTCCTCCAGAGCCTGGTTGATCCGCTGGAAGTAGCTGTGTTCCCGATCCACCACCAGCACCTCGAAGCCCTGGATGTTGTTCTCGGCGGACTCGATGTACCGGCTGTCCGTAAAGTACCGGCGCCCGGCTTTGGAGACGATGGCCACGCCCTCGGCGATGTCGAATTCCGCGGCGTAGAACCGGCTGTACCGGCTGGTCAGCAGCAGACCGTCCTGCTCCTTTTCCAGCAGGGCAAGATATTTTTCCATATTCTTCATTTGTTTATCCTCCTTTTTCTGGCGGCGATAATAAACGGCATTTCCGCTGCGTGGCGCAGCTTCAGCCATAAATTATGATTGTGAATGGCCTTCACCAAAATGGGCCTTACCCCCGCCAGATTGGCCCCCAGGGTATCGGTGTAGATCTGATCCCCCACCAGGGCGCAGTGCCGGGGGTCCTCCCCAAATAGGTCGAGGCACTGCCGGATGCCCCGGCCCAGGGGTTTTAGCGCCCCGGTGACGCAGGGAAGGTCAAATTCCTTGCAGAAGGCCCGCACCCGGTCCTTCCGGCTGTTGGACACCACGCACAGGGTGATCCCGGCCTCCTTCATTTCCGCGAGCCAACCCACCACCTGGGGGCTGGGCCGGTCCGTGGTGTAGGGCACCAGGGTGTTGTCGAAATCCAGCATCAGCAGCCGGATATCCAGCCCCCGCAGTATCTCCGGGGTGAGGTCCGACACCTGATCGGCGATCAAACTGGGCAGAAAAGGCATATCTGTCTCCCATCTGGCATAGAGTTTAACCCTATTATAGCACGGAAGGAGGCGCTTGTCCATGGCTTTGCCGGTATATCTTGCCATGACGGCGGCGGATTTTTCTCATTCTCCCGTCCCGCCGCCCCGGATGGCGTGGATGTCCTGCCATTTTTCACCCGCGGGGCCGGGACTTTCCAATCTGCCGGAGGCGCTGCTCCCCGGGTCGGTGCTGATGCTGGACGACAGCCTGCCCCTCCAGGGCCACGATCCGGCCCTGGTGGCGGCCACGCTGGGGGACCTGGCGGAGCGGTTTTCCTGCGCCGGGATTCTACTGGACTTCCAGCGGCCGCCCACGGAGGATGCCCGTCAGGTGGTGCGCCGGGTGACGGCGCTGCCCTGGCCGGTGGGGGTGTCCTGGGAGCATTGGCAGGGGAGCGGCGGGGTATTTTTGCCGCCGCCTCCGCCGGATTGCCCCCTGGAGCGCTATCTATCCCCCTGGCGGGGACAGAAAATTTGGCTGGAGGCGGCGTTGAGCGCCCGGCGGATCGAGGTAACGGCCCAGGGGGCGAAAGCAACCGAGGTATGGCCCCCGGAGGGGGTAGGGCGGAGGCTCCCAGGGCTTCACTGCCGTATTCTTCAGGAAGCTGGACCCGGATGGGCTGCGTTTACCCTCTGGCGGGAACCGGAGGATTTAGATACATTATTAAATGAAGCGGAAAAAAGAGGCGTCAAAATGGCGCTGGGACTCTTCCAAGAGCTGGGAGAAGGCTAAACGATGAAACATTGTTAAAACAGAGTTCAAGGGCCCTGCCTTCCCGGCAGGGCCCTTGACAAGCTTTACATAATGTGTTAATATTCGACATGTGGAGACCACGCTTCTGTTTTACAAAAGCGGTGGCGGAAAAAGACGGCGCCTGTCCCGACAAGGGGGAGGTGATTACATAGCTCTCATCGGGGGGAGAAATTCCGCGCGAAAGGGGGCATGTGAAGCATGGATCTGTTGTCCATTCTGGCAAACCTGTGTACGATCATCGAATTTATTGCTTCGGTGATCAGCAGGATCCGGAACCGTGACACAGAAAAGTGAGCCGTCTGTCACACCAGGCGGCTCACCTGATTAAGCCGGAGAAGCAATCCGCTTAATCAACGTGTCAGCTGATTGTTTGTGGCGCCGTCTTTGGGTCTCCACACTTTTATTATAACGTCGGAGCCCACGAATGTCAATACCCAATTAAAAGTGAGCCGTCTGTCACAGCAGGCGGCTCACCTGATTAAGCCGGAGTACCAATCCGCTTAATCACTGTGATGCCAATCGTTTGTGGCGCCGTCTTTGGGTCTCCACACTTTTATTATAGCGGCGGGGGCCGCAAATGTCAATACTTTTTTGCGTGCCCCTATCAATGGCGCCCCTCTGTAGAGGCGCTGGGGCGCGGCCGGGCCTTGGCGGTCAAAAATTCATACTTGGCACCCAGAAAATTTACACTTTGTCCACAAACAGCGACGAAAAAAGGCCGCTGTTCACAATCCATCTTCGCCCCGTTCACAACCCGTTCAAAAATTTTTTGATTTTTTTGAAAAAAGGGCTTGCAAAATGCCTCAAGTTATGGTAACATATCCCTGCAAGCACCGTTAAGAACTCTGGCGGCCCCCTGTTGGGCAGGGGAAGACAGAGAGTAAAGGATGGAAGGAGGCTTGCTTGAATCAAAGAGGGCAGTCTTTTTCCGGATCTTCCCTCTGCGGAGTTCTTAGGGATGCTGGTACATCCGTTCAGCTTCCTCGCCGGTGGAGGCCCCACCTGCGTGACGCATATTATAACCCGAACGGCCGCTCTCCCGGGGGGTAAATGCATGAAGCAAATCTTCTCGATTTTTAAAAGGAGGAAAACATAGTAATGAAGAAACTCATTAGCGTTATGCTCGTTCTGTGCATGGTCCTGGCGCTTGTTCCCGCTATGGCTTTCGCAGCCGATGCTCCCGCTGGCGCTGTCGCCATGGTTGGCGAGAACAACTATTTCACCGATCTGCAGTCTGCTATCGACGCCGCTTCCGCTCCCGGCGCGGCGACCAACCGTGTTGACCTGATTGCTGATGCGTCCGACATGTCCCTCGTTATTTCCGGCAATGTGGTCCTGCAGCTGAATGGCCACACACTTGAGGGCAAGGCTGGCGTTCTGGGTGTTGCCGCTGGTTCCGTTAATGTGAACGTGGGCGCCACCCTGACCATTCAGGGCCCTGGCAAGGTCAGTGCAAAAAGTGGTATCACCACCAATTGTGCTATCGGCAACGCGGGCACTCTGGTTCTCGACAAGACCGTTGAGGTCACTGGCGCCATCGTTAATATGGGTGCTATGACTGTTGAGGCCGCTCAGGTCACCGGCAGTGTTGTCAACACTGGCAGCGTTACTGTTAACGGCGGTTCCTTTGTGGCTTCCCCTGTTACTACCACTACTACCACCCCGCTGTTCACCGGCGCTGGCAAGGTCACCATTAACGCTGGCTATTTTAACGCCGACCTGCTGGATAAGGCGAATGACTCCTGCCCGGGTATGACTGTTAATGGCGGCGCTTTCACCGATCGTCATGCCATTAAGCACACCTCTGCCCCTGTTGCCGGCGTTTATGGCCTGGGCCTTCTCCCCACCGATGTCAACGGCTACGAGATGTACTGGATCGGCGCCGCTGCCATGACCGGTTATGCGAACCATTATAAGCAGCTGAAACTGAAGGGCAATGTTGATTTCCTGATCGGCGACGTGAAGCTCAGCGGCATGCCCACCGCCAATGATGGCTGGTTCTACTGGGACGGCTGGGACAGCTACTACTACGACAATGAAGAGAAGATGCTCGAGTATTACATCGATGTGAACAAGAGCACTGCCGATGGCGACGAGTATGCTTGCGACGGCCGTGGCCTCGTGAACAGCCTCTCCGATCTGAATGTTGTCGCCAGCTCCTATAAGGTCACCTCTGGTGATCCCATTGCTACCAGCGTTCTGAATACCAATGCCAAGTATGTCAAGTCTGTTACTTCTTACGCTACCGGCGTGAACAAGAACGAAGTCTTTGTCACCATCGAGATCACCGCTGATCTTAAGCATCTGACCGAGTTCAAGGTTCCCGAAACCTTCAGCGCCTATGGCAACTATAATGGCATTCATCAGTGGGTTCCCATTACCGTGAAGTTCACCAATCTGAATGGTATTGCGCAGACCGCTGGTACGGATGTTGAGGTCGAAAAGACTTGGACTACTGGCTTTGCGTACAACAAGACCACTGATGGCAATTACCACATTTGGATTGGTCTGGATCATGTTCTCCAGGGCGACAACTCCTCCTTCGACTTTGTTGATATGCGGTACATGAATGCGGGCCATGAGCATGCCCTTATTTACCGCTGCACCATCGTTGTGAAGGACGTTGACATGAACGTGCCCGAGAATTCCGAGCCCGATGACACCACCGGCGCTGCCGCGATTCCTTCCGGAAGCGGCACTGCTACCACCGCTCCTGCTGCTACCACCGCTCCTGCTGCTACCACCGCTCCCGCTGCTACTGGCAACGGTGACGGCCCCGCCAAGACTGGCGACAACAGCACCGTGATGCTGTGGGCCACCCTGCTGGTTGCTTCCGCTGCTGGCGTCGCGATCTGCGTCGTTGACGAGGCTAAGAAGCGTTCCCGCAAGTAATTAACACCTTATCAGGGGGAGGCCCCGCCTCCCCCTGATCCCAAAACTCCCGTAGATGAATGAGAGCGACCCTGGGCGAACATACCCAGGGATTCATCCGGAAGCCGAAAGCCCTTCCTCTGGGAAGGGCTTTTTTCATTGCATCGGTTGACTTTCTTGCGGGATTCGGGTATAATATAGTTAGTATTTTACTATCACTGTGGAAATCAGGGAGGTATTGCTATGAATATCCGTCCGTCGGCGGCGATTCGCCAGAACTACAATGAGATCGCCGAAATGTGCAGGAAGACAGAAGAACCGGTTTTCCTTACCAAGAATGGGGAGGGCGATCTGGTCGTTATGGATATCGGGACCTTCAACCGCAGGGAAAAAATGCTGAAGCTCCGCGAGGAACTGCTTGCTGTCGAGGAAGATCGGCTGCGGGGGAGTAAAGGCTACTCTGTTGATGATGTCGCGTCCATGATGCGAAGAGCGATCCGGGAGGCGTCGGCGCATGGAGCGGCAGAATAAGTACCGTGTGATCGTCTCGGAACGTGCGGCCCGAATGCTTGTTTCTCACGCTGCCTTTCTGGCGCAAGTCAGCGTGGAATCTGCGGAGCGGTTGACTTCCGAATTTGAAAAGGCCGCGAAATCCTTGGAATGGATGCCCCAGCGCTGCCCATGGCTCAACGGGGAATATATCCCCAGAAATGCCTACCGTTCTATTCTGTTTGAAAAGCGGTATATGATTATCTTCCAGATTGTGGATGATATTGTTTACGCCGATTATGTCGTGGACTGTAGGCAGGATTACGGCTGGCTGATTCGGTAAAAACAAAACGAGCACAATGAAACCGTCACTGAACAAGTGGCGGTTTTTTATCCCATTTTGTTTGTCCCCCGACTTCCTCGCCGAAGACGCTGGGGGAAATTCGAGTTGTGACGGAAGGAGTTTTGGGGAGATGACAATAGGCCGCCCGTTTGGGCGGCCTACCGCCTGCCATTTTATTTGCCACTTGACAAATCAAAAGCAAGTGGTATAATAAAGGCAGGATGTGTGTGTTCCCTTTTTTGTTAAAAGCGAAAACGGGGGCACTCACATCTTTTATTTTTCATAATTCGACAGCATTTGTCAAGTTGCAAATAGGCCGCCCGGTTGGGCGGCCTACCGCCTGCCGTTTTATTTTACCGCTTGACAAATCAATGAGAAGTGGTATAATAAAGGCAGGATGTGAGTGCCCAACGGCGCCGCATTTGTCCGGCCGACAAGCGATTAAGTGGGTTACTCCCCCAGCTTAATCACTGTGAGCCGTCTGTTGCAGCAGACGGCTCACTTTTCATTGTCAGCGTTCTTATCCTTGATGCGCCGGATCAAAAAGTATAGAAACTCTATGATGGTGCACACATTGGCTAGGAAGCCAACAAGATCCATGATCTGCATTCCTCCTTCCCGAAAGAGTAACTCTCCCCGTCCAGAGTGATGCATCACCTCCCCCTATTACGGGACAGGCGCCGTCTTGACCGTGCCGCCGTTTTGTTAAAAGCGAAAACGGGAGCACTCACGTCTATTATTTTACATAATTCGACAGCATTTGTCAAGTTGCAAAAATTATTCCCCCCAATTTTGGGGGGGATGTTTTTTGGGCTTGAGCTAGAAAAGGCGGGCGGTGAGGCTGGCGACGAAAAAGCCGGTAAAATCGGCAAAAAGCGCGGCAGGGACGACATATTTCGTGCGCTTAATGTTGGCCGCGCCAAAATAGACGCTGATGGTGTAAAACGTCGTTTCCGTGGAGCCCAGCATGATCGCGGCGGTGCGTCCAATGGTGGAATCCACCCCATAAGTTGACATAATTTCTGAACCCACCGCCAGGGCGGCGCTCCCGCTGATGGGCCTGATCAGCGCCAGCATGGCCGTTTCCTTGGGAATCCCGAAAAATTGAAACACCGGCGCGGCCCAGTTTTCCAGCAGCGCGAACGCACCTGACGCCCGGAGCATATGCACGGCGGTCAGCAGCACGATTAAGGACGGCACGATGGTGAGCAGCAGCTTCAGCCCGTCCTCCGCGCCTTCCAGCAGCAGATGGTAGCCGTCCTCACCCTTTTTCAGCGCCAGCAGAGAGGCGGCCAGCAGGATCAGCGGAACGATATAGTCAGTCACGTTTCCAGAGCCTCCCCAGTGCCCAGGCGGCGCAGAGTCCCAGCCCGGCGGAACAGAAGCTGGTCACCCATACCGCCGGAAGAATGTCGAATGGGGTCCGGCACCCCAGGGCCGCCCGCACCGCCGCCACGTTTGCCGGGATCAGCTGAATGGAGGCCGTATTTAAAACGATCAGGCGGCACAGCTCGTCGTTAGCCGTGTCGCTTTTTGCCAGTTCACGGGCGGCCCGGATGCCCATGGGCGTGGCGGCGTTCCCCAGACCCAGCAGATTCGCACAGATATTCCCGCTCAAATGCCCGGCCAGAGCCTGGTTTTCCCTTGTGGAAGGGAAGATTCGCTGTAGCACCGGTCGCAGCAACTTGGACAACCATGCCGTCGCCCCAATTTTCTCCAACAGCCTGCCAACCCCCGACCACAGACAGATGGCCCCCGCCATGCTCACCGCCAGTTGGACCCCGGCCTGGGCCCCCGTCGCCACGGCGGTGGACAGCGCCGCCCCCGTCCCATTGTACATGGCCGCCCCAATGGCGCACAGCACCAGGCCGCACCAAATCCATGTCATCAGCATTCCGATCCCCTCCGGGACAATCTATGCCCGCCCACATCCCGGTATACCCCATCGCCGGGCAGGGCCCGGAATCCAACTTCCTACCTTCTTATTCGGTGTATTCCTGCCGGCACTGCTCCCCCTACCCCTGCGGGGGGCCTTACTTTCTTGTTTCGGCAAGAAAGTAAGCAAAGAAGCCGACCAAAGGGGCGCTTCGAGCAAAGGCGCCCCCTTTGGAATCCCCCGCCGCTCCCCAGTAATGCCAAGCTATGGAGAATATTTGTGGGCTTACGGCTTTCTAACGTAGATATGCAAGATTTTAGGTGCAGCGTGAAAAATGGTGCGCTGCGTTGACAGTTGCACTGCCAGTAAATGGCGGTTGCACCAAAATAGAAGTAGAAGACTTGCTAACACTCCACTGCACCAATTTAGAAACTCCACTAGTAGAACCTATCAATCAGCGCTTGGCAGAATTTGGAACGCTGCACAAAAGGTTTCGCAAATTCACGGTAGACGGGCCGTAGGCCGCCACCGAATTCCCCCCCAGCGCCTCCGGCGAGGCGGCGGGAGGTCCTTAAGGGGTGGTGCTCCGCGCAGCGAATCTAAAATATTTATGATTGCCGGTGGCAATCATACCTTAACAAACGCCTTTGCTCGAAGCGCCCCCTTAAGCCGACTTCTTTGCCCACTTTCTTGCTCGGCGGCAAGAAAGTGGGTCCCCCGGAAGGGGTCGGGGGAGCATTGCCGAAAAGGAATGCACCAAAATAAAAAGGTAGGGGGTCGGCTCCCGTTCACCTGGTTGAAGCCCCGTGTCAAAGAAACATAAAGTTTACATAATGTTATAGAAACACATACAATTTGCCGGAGGGCAGCTTCCATGCGTTTCGTGCAACGCCATCCTCCGGCTTTTGTTTTGCCTATTTCAATTCAAATAGTTTACATAATATCTATTCTTCCAGGGCCGCCGCATAGACCGCGTTCCGGCTCACGCCCAGCTCCTGGGCGGCCTGTTTGACCGCGTCCTTCCTGCTCAGACCCTGGGCCATCAGCTCCCGGACCCGCTGGGCCGCCTGGTCCGCCCCGACGCTTGTCGATTCCGCCTCGGGCTTTCCCGCTACCACCAACACGAATTCCCCCTTGGGATCCGTTTCCCGGTAACGCGCGAGGGCTTCCCCAAGGGTGGCGCGGTAAAATTCCTCGTGAATTTTCGTCAATTCCCGACAGAGCGAAATTTCCCGCTCCGGTCCAAAGACCTTGGAAAAATCCTCCAATGTGGCAAGGAGCTTGTGGGGCGCCTCATAAAAAATCATGGTCCGCTTTTCCTCCCGCAGCGCCTCCAGATGCTCCCAGCGGCTTTTTTTCGCGGTGGATAGAAATCCCTCGAAGCAGAACCGTCCCGTGGATAGGCCCGACGCGCAGATGGCCGTCACAGCGGCGCAGGGCCCCGGAAGGGGGCACACCGTCACTCCCGCCTGGGCGCAGAGCTTCACCAGATCCTCCCCCGGGTCGGAGATCGCCGGGGTCCCGGCGTCGGTCACCAGGGCGCAGTTCTCACCGGCTTCCAGCCGTTCCAGAATTTGCGCCCCCCGCTGGGCCTTGTTATGCTCAAAATAGCTGATCAGGGGCTTTTTCAGACCCAGGTGGTTCAGCAGCTTCAAGGTTACCCGGGTATCCTCGGCGGCGATAAAGTCCACAGCGGCCAGAATTTCCCGGGCACGCTGGGAAACGTCCCCCAAATTTCCAATGGGGGTGGGGACAAGGTAGAGTGTTCCGCTCATAGGGCGCCTCCTGTGTGGTAGATTCGTTGATAGTCCGCCGTTTGGCCGCCCGCAGCGTCCCAGAGGGCGATTTCCTCCCATTGGAGTCCGGGACTGGCCCCTTTTTTGCACTGGACCAGCACCAGGCTTACCGGCCCACCCATCCGATGGCGGACCAGCCGCAGCCTCTTGGGCTCCAAGCCCTTCGCCGCTGCCTGAGCGCAAACTTCCGCCAGCCGCTCCGGCCGGTGGACCAGGAACAGGCTCCCGCCGTACCGCAGAGCCCACGCGGCGGCGGACATCAGCGCCGGAAGGGTGTAGCTGCCCTCCTGCCGGGCCAAGGGGGCCTGGGCGTGGGGCGCGCCCCCGGTAAAATAGGGGGGATTGGCCACACAGGCGTGAAAAAAGCCCGCCGGAAAAAGGGTGGGGATGGCGTTCATATCGGCGCATATACTGCCAAGGCGGGGGGCAAGACCGTTGCGGCGGATGTTTTCTTCCGCCAGACGGTGGGCGGCCGGATCCAACTCCACCCCGGTGACGGCGCAGTTCCCAGTGCCGCAGAGCAGCAGCCCCAGGGTGCCGCAGCCCGAACCGATGTCCAGCACCTTCGCGCCGGCTGGCAGCCGGGTGAAATCCGCCAGCACCATGGCGTCGGTACTCAGCGGGAACGGGCCGGTCTGCATTAAAATGCCGCCGGGAAGCTCCTCCATCGTCTCACCTCCACAAAAAATAGCCTGCGCAGCCGGAACCCCGGATGCGCAGGCCCGCTGCGAAAATGGAGATTAGCCCTCCTCGATGGCTTCGACAGGGCAGTTGTCAGCACAGGTGCCGCAGCTGACGCAGACATCAGCATCGATGACGTACTTGTCGTCGCCCTCGGAAATTGCCTCAACGGGGCAGTTGTCAGCGCAGGTGCCGCACTTCACGCAAGCGTCAGTGATTTTGTAGGCCATGGTGTTCCCTCCATCTGTATGTTTTTAGCGGGCCCGAAAGGGCCACACCTTTATTGTAACATGGATTTTGGAAAATGCAATTCCTTTTTCCACATTCGCCGTATATTTTTTCAGAGGGCAGGGGAGAATTTCCGGGCAAAGGAGGCGACGGTATGCGCTTTGCGGTGAGCGCGTTGGAATTGCTGCGGGCTTCCGCCAACCAGGCCCGGCAGATGGGCCACAGCTATGTGGGCAGCGCCCACCTGCTGCTGGCGCTGGCGGAGAATCCCGGGCTTCCATGCCAGCTGCTCCGGGGCGCGGGCATGGATCCTACGCTGACCCGGGAGATCATGGCGGTGCTGTACGGTCTGGGGACCCCGGACCTGCCGCTGCCCCAGGGGTTTTCGCCCCAAGCCCGCCGGATCCTCCGGGGCGCGGGGAAGGAGGCCAAGGCCGCCCACTGCCGGGAGGTGGACGAACGGCACATTTTTCTATCCCTGCTCCGCCGAGAAAAGACAGCGGCCAGAGATCTGCTGGCGCTGGAGGGCATCGAGGCGGAAGATCTGTTCACCAGGGCGGTGGATTCTATGCAGTGGGATCAGCAGACCCAGGGAAAAACCAATAAGGAGGCGTCCACTACGAAGCTATTGGACCAATTCAGCGAGGATCTTGTGAGCAAGGCCGCGACCATGGACCCGGTGATCGGCCGGGAGCGGGAGATCGACATGGTCATTGGCATCCTCAGCCGAAAAAACAAGAACAACCCCGCTTTGGTAGGGGAGCCGGGGGTGGGGAAGACCGCCATCGCCGAGGGCCTGGCCCAGCGAATGGCGGCGGGAAACGTGCCGCCCCAACTGAAAGAAAAGCGGCTGATCAGCCTGAACATGGCGAATCTGGTGGCCGGTACCAAGTACCGGGGCGAGTTCGAGGAACGTCTTCGGGACGTGTTGGCGGAGATCAAACGCAGCGGGGATGTGATCCTCTTTGTGGACGAGATGCACACCATCGTGGGCGCCGGGGCGGCGGAGGGGGCGATCGATGCCGCGAATATCTTCAAGCCCGCCCTGGGACGGGGGGAGCTGCAAATGCTGGGCGCCACCACATTGACTGAGTATCGGAAGTATATTGAAAAGGACCCGGCCCTGGAGCGCCGATTCCGCCCGGTGACGGTGGAGGAGCCGGACCGGGAGGCAACCATGACCATCCTGAAGGCCCTGAAGCCGGGTCTGGAGCGGCACCACCGTCTGCGGATCACGGAGGAGGCCATGAAGGAGGCGGTGCGGCTGTCGGTGCGGTATCTGCCGGATCTGTATCTGCCGGACAAGGCCATCGACCTGCTGGACGAGGGCGCTTCCCATGCCCGAATGGAGGAACTGCTGGCCGGAAGGGGCGGCGCCCGGCAGGATTTGGAAATGGAGCTCCACGAGGCGGTGCGGGAGAGCCGGTTTGAGAAGGCGGCGGAGCTGCGGGATAAAATGCAGAAAATGGTAGCCCGCTCCACGGAGAACCGCCGCCCCCGGGCGGTCACCGGAGCGGACGTGGCCTGGGCGGTTTCCGCCCGGACGGGGATCCCCGTGGGACGGCTCACCGCCAACGAGCGGGAGCGGCTGCTTTGCCTGGAGCAGATCCTGTCCAGGCGTGTGGTGGGTCAGGACAAGGCGGTGGGGATCGTGGCGGAGACGGTGCGCCGGGGCCTGTGCGGGATCCGGGACGAAAACCGGCCCATCGCCTCCATGCTCTTTACCGGGCCCACGGGTGTGGGCAAGACCGAGCTGTGCCGCGCGCTGGCGGAGGAGCTTTTCGGCAGCCGGGAGGCGTTTATCCGGCTGGACATGACCGAGTATATGGAAAAGCACTCCGTTTCCAGGCTGATCGGCGCGCCGCCGGGCTATGTGGGCTACGAGGAGGGGGGCAAGCTGACGGAACAGGTCCGCCGCCGCCCCTACTGTCTGGTGCTGCTGGACGAATTGGAGAAGGCCCACCCGGATGTGACTGGGATTCTGCTGCAAATCATGGAGGAGGGGGTCCTCACCGATTCCACAGGCCGCCGGGTGAGCTTTCAGAACACTATTGTGGTGATGACCTCCAACCTGGGCGGGGAGATCAAAGGCGACGGCCTGGGCTTTTCCCCGGCCGGCCGTGCCGGGGAGACGGAGGAGGCTCTGCGCCAGTACTTCACGCCGGAATTTTTAGGGCGGCTGGATCAGATCGTCTGTTTCGCGCCGCTGAACGAGACCGCCATGGAGGCCATCGCCCGGAAGTACCTGACGGAGCTTCAGGAGCGGGCCGCCGCGGCGGGAATGCAGTTGACGTTGCCGGAGGAGATGCCCCGGCTGCTGGGCAGCCGGTCCCGGGACCGGGGCGGCGCCCGGCAGATGCGCCGGCTGGTCCAGGAGCAGGTGGAGGGGCCTCTGGCGGTGTTCCTCCTGCAAACAGGACGGAAGCTGTCCAAGGTCCGGGGCAAGCTGGAGGACGGCAAGCTGCAATTCCTATACTGACGGAAAAACAAAACAAATGTTTGTATATTGAATTTTTTTCAGGAAATTTCTGGAAATTGAAAGAAAAAGATTGATTTTTTGTGAAGAAACCGTTATACTGTTGTAAAGGGAGTAAAAGGGATGTAAAGTGGAGCAAAATGGAGGAGGCGACCCCAGTTGATCGGCAAATACCCCGCCCGATTGGACGACAAAAACCGGCTTTTTGTCCCGGCGAAGCTTCGGGCGGAGCTGGGCGACGATTTCTATGTCACCCTGGGCGTCAACTGCGGCCACCGGTGCCTGACGGTCTACACCGCCCAGGATTGGAAGAAGCTGGTGGACAATTTCAACAGCCTTCCCATTTCCCAGCGCTCCGCCGCTACCAGCCTGATTTTTATGAACGCCGCCCAGTGCGCGCCGGATAAACAGTTCCGCTTTACCTTGACCCAGTTTCTGCTGGACTATGCCTTGATCCAGCGGGACGTGATGATCGTGGGCCGGGCGGGACAGGCTGAAATTTGGGAGGCCGGGGAGTTCGCCCGGTTTGAGGCGGAGAACCTGACCCCGGAGAAGCTGCTCTCCTCCCTGGAGGCCATCGGGCTATGACCGGGTTTCACCACGTCAGCGTCTTGGTGGAGGAGTGCCTGGAGGCGCTGGCGATCCGCCCGGAGGGCGTCTATGTGGACGGCACCCTGGGGGGCGCGGGCCACGCCAGCCGGGTGGTTTCCCAATTGACCACCGGCAGGCTTATCGGCATTGACCGGGATATGGATGCCCTTGCCGCCGCCGGGGAGCGGCTCGAACCCTGGAGGGCCCGGGTCACCCTGGTCCACGGGAATTTCCGGGATCTGGAATCAATTTTAGCCGATTTAGGCATTTCCAGAGTGGACGGGGTGCTGCTGGATCTGGGCGTGTCTTCTTATCAACTGGACCGGGGGGAGCGGGGCTTTTCTTACCGCTTCGATGCCCCTCTGGATATGCGAATGGATGGCTCCGACGCCCTGACCGCCGGGGAGATTGTAAACACCTGGCCCCAGGAGGAGCTGCGCCGGATCCTTTACGCCTATGGCGAGGAGCGGTACGCCCCCCAGATCGCGGCAGCCATTTGTCGGGCGAGAGAGCGGGAAGAGATTCGGTCGACTTTGGCCCTGGCGGAGATCATCCGTTCCGCCATGCCGCCCCAGGCATTGCGGGAAAAGCAGCACCCTGCCAAGCGGAGCTTTCAGGCCCTGCGCATCGCCGTCAACGACGAGCTGGCGGCGGTGGAGGAGGGGGTGGACGCCGCCATCAACTGCTTGGCGCCCCGGGGACGGCTGGCGGTGATCAGCTTCCACTCGCTGGAGGACCGGATCGTCAAAAACGTCATGGCCCAGGCGGCCCGCGGCTGCACCTGCCCGCCGGAATTTCCGGTGTGCGTCTGCGGAAAAAAGCCCAAGGTCCGTCTGGTAAATAGAAAACCGATCCTCCCCACGGCCGGGGAGATGTCCGAAAATCCGAGAGCGCACAGCGCCAAGCTCCGGGTCTGCGAAAGACTGCCGGAGCTCACCGGAAGGGGAGAGTAAAAATGGCCCGCAGTTCCGATATTCAATACATCCGTCTCTACACCGACGGCAGCGCGGCCCGGCAGATTGAGGAGCCCCGGCCCCTGCCCAAAAAGCGGAAAAAGCCCCGCCCCCGTCCGGTAAAGACCATCGCGATCCATGTGGATCCTCTGGCGCTGGGCGGGATCGTGGTGGCCCTGGTGATGCTGGTGATGATGGCGGTGGGCATGGCCCGGCTGGACAGCGCCAATCAGGAGCTGGAGCGGATGGAGAGCTATGTCCTTCAGCTCCAGCAGGAAAACCTGGATTTGCAGGACGCCTTTGACCACGGTTACGACCTGGAGGAGGTGCGCCGCAGCGCCATGGCGCTGGGCCTGGTGCCGGAGGAAGAGGTACCCCATGTTCAGATCCAGCTTCCCCAGCCTGCCGACGCCCAGGAGAATGTCTCCTGGTGGGATCATTTTCTGGTGTTCCTGACCCAACTGTTTGCATAAAGTTTGTCCCGGCCAATAGGATATAGCAGCGGCTGCAATGGGCAGTGAGGGTTTCCCTTGCTGCCCATTGAAAGACTTGCGGCTGTGGAGAGGTCGGTGACAATGGCAAAGCAAAGGAAGCGGGAGTTCACCCGGCTTTGGGGGGACAGCGGGCACCACCGCAGGATCCTGGCGGTAGCGGCGGTGCTGGGCTGCCTGGGATTTTTGCCGGTGGCTTTGCGGCTGTATGACCTGATGGTGACCAATTACGACTACTATTCCCAGCTGGCGCTGCGGAACCAGACCCGCACCACCACGGTGACGGCGGATCGGGGCGTCATCTACGACCGGAATATGAATGTCCTGGCCTGTTCCGTCAGCGTGGAAAACGTGTACCTGGATCCCCATGAGCTGAAGCAGTCCAAGGCGGACCTGGAGGCAATTTCCCAGCGGCTGGGGGCGATTTTGGATCTGGACCCGCAGTGGCTGCTGGAACAGGCGAAGGACACCACCAAGCGCTACAAGCAGGCGGCGGCCCGGATCAGCGAGGAGACGGCCGCCGAGATTCGTGCCTACATCAACGAAAACAACATCTCCGGGATCCATTTGGAGCCCAATTCCCAGCGGGTCTACCCCTACGGGACCCTGGCGGCCCAGGTGATCGGATTTACCAACGCTTCCAACACCGGCTCCGAGGGCGTGGAGGCGGCATACAACAGCTTTCTGGAGGGTTCCGCCGGGCGGGTCATCACCACCAAGGGCAACAACGAGATGGATATGCCCTTCTCCTACGAGCGGTATGTGGCCTCCACCAAGGGCTGCGACGTGATCATGACCATCGACGCCACCGTGCAGGCCTGCCTGGAAAAGCAGATGGAGGCCGCCATCGACCGCTACGACGTGCAAAACGGCGCCTTCGGCATGGTGATGGACGTGAACACTGGGGAGATCTTGGCCATGGCGACCCTGGGCAGCTACGACCCCAACGCCTATTTGGAAGTTTACGACCCGGAGGCGGCCGCCCAGGTGGAGCAGCTCCGGCGGGCCTATCTGATGGAAAACCCAGGGAGCGAGGCATATAATCTGGGTCTGACGGCCTATCAAGAGGCCCTCACCGCCGCCCGGCTGAAGCAGTGGCGGAACCGGGTAATCTCCGACGGCTATGAGCCGGGATCCACCTTCAAGGTGATGACCATGGCGGCGGCCCTGGACTGCGGGGCCATCGATTTGAATACCAATTTCTACTGCCGGGGCTCCGAGCAGATTCCGGGCCGGTCCCAGCTTCTTCACTGCTGGCGCTCCACCGGCCATGGAGCGGAGAAAACGCCCCAGGCCCTGCAAAACTCCTGCAATATCGCCTTTGCCCACATTGCCCTGAAGCTGGGCGGGGAGCGATTTTACGAGTATGTCCAGCGCTTCGGTGTTCTTGAAAAGACGGGCATCGATCTGGCGGGGGAGAGCAAGGGCGTATTTTTCGACAAGTCCCTGATCACGGATACGGATAAATGGGGCACGGCGTCCCTGACCTCCGGCTCCTTCGGCCAGACCTTTAAACTGACGCCCTTGCAGCTGGTGCGGGCCATCGCTTCGGTGGTCAACGGCGGATATCTGCTGGAGCCCTATATCGTCTCCGAGGTGACCGACAGCACCGGACAGACGGTGCTGCGGCAGGAGCCCACGGTGCTGCGCCGAACCATCCGGGAGGAGACCTCCCAGACCATGCGGGAGCTGATCGCCTCGGTGGTGGAGGAGGGAACCGCCAAAAACGCCAAGGTGGCGGGCTTTTCCATCGGGGGAAAGACCGGCACCAGCGAGAAAATTGACGTATTCGACGAAAACGGCCAGCGGGTCCAGGATAAGATCGTTTCCTTTGTGGGCATTGCGCCTATGAATGATCCCAAGTACATCGTTTTGGTGGCTTTGGACACCCCCTCCCGCTCCACGGGAATCTACATCTCCGGCGGCGTCATGGCGGCGCCGACAGTGGGCGCGGTGATGGCGGACATTCTGCCCTACCTGGGGGTGGAGCGGAACTATACCCCGGAGGACGCCGCCGGACGGACGGTGATCCTGGACGACTATGCCGGCATGCCGGTGAAGGACGCGGAAAAAGCCCTCAAGGAGCTGGGCCTTACCGCTCGGATCCTAGGGGAGGGAACGGAGATCACAGGTCAGATCCCCGCTCCGGGCCAGGGCGTGCCTGGTGACAGCCAGGTGCTGCTGTATCTGGATCAGGTGCCGGAGGAACAGACGGTGACGGTGCCGGACTTTGCCGGAATGACCCGGCAGGAGGCGGCCCAGGCGGCCCAGGCGGCGGGACTTTACATTCTGGTGGCAGGGAACGACGGCACTGGGCCGGAGGTGGTAGTCACGGGACAGTCCCTGGCGCCGGGCGCCGAAACCGGCCTGGGAACCACAATCCAGCTGGAATTCGCGGATATCCGGGCCGCTGATTAAGGAGATAAGAACCATGAAGCTTGCTGAATTGCTCCGGGGCGTGGAGGTGCTTTCCACCAACGTCTCCGGCGACAGGGACATTCCCGCCCTGGTCTACGACTCCCGGAAGGCCGTTCCCGGCTGCCTTTTCGCCGCCATTACCGGCTTTGCCGCCGACGGCAACCGGTTTATCCCCATGGCCTTGGAGAAGGGCGCGGCGGCGGTCCTGACGGCGAAAAAGCCGGAGGGCCCGGTCCCCTATATTCTGGTACCCGACGACCGGCTGGCCCTGGCTCAGGTCTCCGCCAATTTCTACCGCCGCCCGGCGGAGTCCATGAAAATGATCGGCGTCACCGGCACCAATGGAAAAACCACCGTCACCTTGCTGGTCAAGCACATTTTGGAGCGGACCCTGGGGGCCCGGGTAGGACTGATCGGCACCATGTCCAACCTGATTGGCCAAGAGGAGCTGCCCACGGAGCGCACCACCCCGGAAAGCCTGGAGCTTCAGGCCCTGTTTGCCCAAATGCGGGACGCCGGGTGCGGCTATGTGGTGATGGAGGTGTCCTCCCACGCCCTGGCTCTGAGCCGGGTAGGGGGCGTTCACTACGACGTGGCGGCCTTCACCAATCTGACCGAGGATCATCTGGACTTCCACAAAACCATGGACGCCTATTGCGACGCCAAAGCGCTCCTCTTCGGGCGCTGTGGCTACGCGGTATTAAACCGGGACGATCCCTACGCCTCCCGGATGGCAAAACCGGCCCGCTGTCCCATCCTCTGGACCTCCAAGGAGCCCTGCCAGGGGCTCAGCGCCCAGGATATCCGCCTGATGGCCGATGGCGTGAATTTTACAGCCGTGTTGGGGGAAAAGCGGGTGCCGGTGAAGCTGGGGATCCCCGGAGGCTTCTCGGTGTCCAACGCTTTGACGGCTCTGGGAGTTGCCCTGGGTCTGGGCATTTCTCTGGAAGCGGCGGCGGAGGCGCTGGCCACCGCCCCGGGGGTCAAGGGCCGGGTGGAGGTGGTGCCCACCCCGGGCAAGCCCTTTACCCTGCTCATTGACTACGCCCACACCCCCGACGGCCTGGAAAACGTCCTGTCCGCCTTCAAGCCCCTGTGCCGGGGGCGGCTGGTCGCCGTGTTTGGCTGCGGCGGGGACCGGGATCCCATGAAGCGGCCCATCATGGGGGAAATTGGTACGCGAATCGCGGACTATAGCATTTTAACCAGCGACAACCCTCGCCACGAGGACCCGGAGGCCATTATTCGTGACATCCAGGCGGGAATCCCGGCGGGCCGGGCAAATTATGAAGTAATTGTAAATCGTGTGAAAGCGATTCACCGCGCTCTGGACATTGGACAAAAAGGTGATATAATAATACTTGCTGGCAAAGGCCATGAGACCTACCAGCAGGTGGGGGATGAAAAGCGTCCCCTGGACGAGCGGCAGGTAGTAGCCGCTTATCTGGCGGAAACGAGGGAATGATATGGGCACAATCACACTGCGTCAGGCGGCGGAATGGTGCGGGGGACAGATCGACCCCAAGTACGCCGACGTGACATTTTTGGGAGCCAACAATGACTCCCGCCGTATCCAACCCGGGGAGCTGTTCGTAGCCCTGGAAGGCGTGCGGGACGGCCATATTTTCATTCCGGAGGCCCTGGAAAAGGGCGCGGCGGCGGTGCTGTGCAGCCGCTGCGACGGGGACTGGCCGGCCATTGTGGTCCAGGAGCCCCGCCGGGCCCTGGGGGACATTGCCCGGCAGGAGCGGCGGCGCATCGGCATGAAGGTGGTGGGCATCACGGGCTCCGTGGGCAAAAGCACCACCAAGGAGATGATCGCCTGCGTCCTGGAGGGCACCTACCGGGTGGCGAAGACCCCCATGAACCATAATAACGACATCGGCTTGCCCATGGCGATTCTGGCCATGCCGGAGGACACCCAGGTGGCGGTGCTGGAAATGGGCATGAACCACTTCCGGGAGATCGCCTACCTGACCTCCATTGCTCGGCCGGACATCGCGGTGATCGTGAACATCGGCACCATGCACATTGAGCATCTGGGCTCCATGGAGGGGATCCTGCAGGCCAAGCTGGAAATTCTGGAAGGAATGCGCCAGGACGGCAGGATCGTCCTCAACGGCGACGACCGGCTTTTATGGAACCAGAACCGGATCTATCCCCTGCAAACCACCTTCTTCGGCATCCAGAACCAGGAATGCGGCGTCATCGGTTCGGATGTGGAGGAAGGGGAGGGGGTATTGCGGTTTCAGGTCCACTGCCCGGGCCGCCTCAATTTCCCGGTGGAGCTGGCGCTGGACGGCAGCCACTACGCCTACGATGCCCTGGCGGCGGTGGCGGTGGGTCTGGAGCTGGGGGTGGATCCCTCCAAGATCCAGGAGCAGCTGTCCCAATTCCGGAATATGGCGGGCCGGCAGGAGATCTTCTCCGCCAAGGGCTTTACCATCATCAAGGACTGCTATAACGCCGGTCCCGAGTCCATGGCGGCGGCGCTGACGGTACTGGGCAACAAGCCCGGCCGCCATGTGGCGGTGCTGGGAGATATGCTGGAGCTGGGGGTGTGCACCCAGGCGGAGCACTACCGGGTGGGCCGCATTGCCGCGGAAAAGGCGGAGGTGCTGCTGGCCTACGGCCCCAACGGCAGCCGCATCATTGACGGCGCGCTGACGGGCGGCATGTCCGCCGGATGCGCCCGGGCCTTTGAGGATCAGGACCAGCTGGTAGCGGCGCTCCGGCGGCTTGCGGAGCCTGGCGACGTGATTTTGTTCAAGGGCAGCCGGGGGATGCATTTGGAGCGAATTCTGGAACAATTCCTGCGGGATGACGGCTGAGCGGGAGGTATGAAATGACTAGAATCGTTGTGACGGCGCTGACCGGCTGCGTGCTGTCCGCCGTGCTGGGACGTTTCCTGCTGCCGATCCTCCGGGCGCTGAAGGCAGGCCAGTCCATTCGCAGCATCGGCCCCACCTGGCACAATTCCAAGGCGGGGACCCCGCTGATGGGCGGGCTGATGTTCATCGCCTCGGTGGTCATCTGCCTGGCGGTGAATCTGCCCACGACCTACGACTATTCCGCCTTTTACGCTCTGGGCGTGAGCCTGTGCTTCGGCATGGTGGGCTTCCTGGACGATCTGTGCAAGGTCCGGTTCAAGCGGGACCTGGGACTGACCGCTCTGCAGAAGATTCTGCTGCAAATGGCCGTTTCCGCTATTTATCTCTACGTTTTGTATAAAGAGGGGATTCTGAGCTGCGACCTGTACGTCCCCTTTTTAAATGTTTCCTTCCCTGTACACCCCATGCTCTATATTTTCTTTGCCATGTTCGTCATGGTGGGCTGCGACAACGCGGTGAACCTGACCGATGGGGTGGACGGCCTTTCCAGCTCGGTGACGCTGCCCGTGATGATTTTCTTCACCGGCACGGCCTACGCCATGGGCCGGGAGGA
>CANRHF010000006.1 GCA_947630345.1 uncultured Oscillospiraceae bacterium
GGTCACAATCAGCTTGTTCCCGTCCACATTGAATTTAAGACCCGCGAAGTCGGAGGTAAATTCGTAATTCCGAAGGACATTGTTGCTGTCCGTCAGGGTCGCCGTATACTGAGCGCCATCCCAAGCCAGCTCGAAAGTCTGCGCCTTGCCGCTGCTTTTGGCGCAGAAAGACGGTACCTTGGTGTGATTTTGCACGTTCGAAAGCCTTACTAGAGACTTGCCGATTTTTACTTTTTCACTGCTTGCAATGTTAGGGTTATTTTTCCTTTTTCCTCAATTCCCTGATGGCGATAACCGCGCCAACGATGGCAAGCGCATAAAATAGAATGATAATATAGCCGTCTTTGCTGCCAAACCCAAAAACATTGAACATAGTCGACCACGCGCCGGGCTCCACCAGATATGACTTAGCTAAAAGCCACGCAGAGCCTCCTATAATACCAGAAAGCATCAAAAAACATCCGAAAATTACTTTTTTCATAACGGTATCTTTCCTTTCCGTATTATTTGTTTTTTCCCTACAAACGCCGATTGTTAAACAGTCGCCCACTTGACATTTCATTTCGACAAAGGCTTTTTAGGCGCGTTCTATTCCGCCGCAGGCCCGGAGCGGGGCTTTTTCCGCCGGAAATTGGGGCGGCGGCGGGGCTTGCGCTCGGCCCTTTCCCCGACTTCGGCGGCGTCCTTCCGCTCATCCTCCGGCGCTTCGCCTGCCAAGGTCTGGGGGGCGGCCTCCTGCTCCGGCTTGGTCCGGCGCTTCCGGCGGGGACGGCGGGCGCTGTCCTCCTCCTTGGGCTCCTCCTGGTCGTAGGCCTCGGCGATGGTGTCCGTACTGTACCGGAACCGGATGGGCTCCAGATGCACCGCCTCCTGCTCGGCCTCTGTGGGCTTTGCCCGCTTGCCGACTCCGGAGATGGGGGCCAGGTCGGCGGGAATGGGCGGGTCATTTTTCTTGGCCTTGCCGTTGCGGAGCACGGCGATGTCGGTGTTGGCGTAGGTATTTACCGTCTCCGGCTGGGCCTCCATGCGCACCCGCACCCGCTGGCGCAACAGATCCAGCTCCACCACTGTGCCCCGGCCGTCGGGGGTGTCCACCAGGGACTCCGCCTTGGGGCTGGTGCGGAGCAGATCCTCATAGGCGTCCTGCTCGTACTTGAGGCAGCACATGAGCCGCCCGCAGGTGCCGGAGATCTTCGTGGGGTTCAGGCTCAGATTCTGGGTCTTGGCCATTTTGATGGACACCGGCTGAAAATCCTCCAGGAAGCTGGCGCAGCAGAAGGGCCTGCCGCAGATTCCCAGACCGCCCACCATCTTGGCCTTGTCCCGGACGCCGATCTGCCGCAGCTCGATCCGGGTGTGGAAGATCCCGGCCAGATTTTTCACCAGCTCCCGGAAATCCACTCGTTCGTCGGCCGTGAAGAAAAACAGCAGCTTGCTTCCGTCGAAGGCACACTCGGCGCTGACCAGCTGCATATCCAGCCCCAGCTCCCGGATCCGCTGGTTGCAAATGTCGCAGGCCCGCTTTTCCTTGTTCCGGTTGTCGGCGGCGATCTGCTCGTCCCGGGGGGTGGCAAGCCGCAGCACGGGGCGCAGAGGGGCCGCCAGATCCCGGTTCAGGACTCGGTGGCTGGCGCTGGTGCAGGTGCCGTACTCCGGCCCCCGGGCGGTGTCGATGATCACATGATCCCCGGCCTTCAGGGTCAGCCCCTGGGGATCAAAATAGTAGACCTTCTGCCCTGGGCGGAACTGGACGTCCACTACCTGGGTGGAGGGGGCTAATTCTTGTTCATCCATGGTAAACTCCTTTATTTTAACGCAGGGCATACGCCAGATAGCCGCACACGGCGGCAGGGGAGACGTTGCCCTGGGCATATTCGATGGCTTTTTTCAGCGCCTCCACCCCCCGCAGGAGGGTGGCGCCGTCCCTCCTCGCGCCAATTTCCCGGACGCCGGGCACCGGCTCCGGCAGACCTGCCTGACAGACTAGGGCCCCTTGGAGCAGCTCCAGAAAGACCTGGAGCTGGGCAATCAGCCGGTCCCGCTTCCACTTTTCCATGGGGATCAGCAGCCGCAGCAGGGCCACCGGATCGGACTGGGCGACACAGGCGGCGAAGGCCCGGGCGTTTTCGTCGGGCTCGGCTTCCAGCAGGGCCCGGGCGGCGCCTAAGAAGCCTCCACTCTGAGCGGCGGCCTGGGAAAGGGCCTCAGAATCGGCCTGGGGGAAGTCGTTTTTCAGCTGCCGGATCAAAAGGTCCTTGGGCAGTGGACTCAGCTCTAATTCCGTGCTTCGGGAGCGGACGGTTGGCAGCAGCTTGTCCGCCGCGTCCGTCAGAAGCAGAAATACGCCGTAACCCGGCGGCTCCTCCAGCACTTTCAGCAGGGCGTTCTGCCCGGGAATGCCCAGATCCTGGGCCCGGGGAATGAGGAGTATCTTTTTCTCCGCCTCGTTGGGCCGGACGTAAAGCTCCGCCCGAGCGGCCCGGATCCGCTCCACAGGGACGGTTTTTTTCTCCGGATCGTCCACGGTGATCACGTCGGGATGGGTGCCGGCCAGAACCTTTCGACAGGCCCGGCACCGCAGACAGGGCTTTTCCCCCTCCCCCTGGCAGAGGATGGCGGCGGCCAGGAGCCGGGCCAGAGTGCGCTTCCCAGACCCCGTCGGCCCGGAGATCAGATAGCAGTGGGACAGCCGCCCCGACGCCAGGGACGATTTCAGATTTTCCTTTAGCCGGGGATTGCCCAGCAGACCTTCAAATCCCATGGTTTACCCCCAGAGGGCGGAGAGCATGGGGATGACCTGCTTTTTCCGGCTCATCACATGGGGCAAAAATACGGCGTTGTCCTTGGGCGGCACGCCGAAGGCCTGGAAGATGGTGTCGTCGTCCCCTATGTAGAGCAGCTGCGTGCCTTCCAAAAGCACATCTGTCAGCATCAGAAGGATCATGGAGAGCCCCTTTTCCTTGGCGGCGGCGCGCATCAGCTCCAAAAATTCCGCCTTCCGTTCCAGCATCCGGGGGCTGTCCATGCAGGTGACCTGTCCCACTCCCAGCGCGTGGCCCGCGATGTGGAACTCCTTGTAGTCGGTAAAAAGCAGCTCCCGGGCGGTGCGGCTTTCCAGGGAAGCGGAAAAGATGTCCCGCCCAAGCTCCTCCAGGGACACGTTGGCGATCCGGGCCATCCGCTGGGCGGTGCGCCGGTCCCGGAGGGTGCAGGTGGGGGACTTGAACATGACGGTGTCGGACAGAATGGCCGCCGCCATCATGCCCGCCATTTTCTCCGAGGGCATCAGGCCCCGGTCCTGAAACATGCTGGCGATGATGGTATTGGTGGAGCCTACCGGCTCGTTGCGGACGTAGATGGGATTGGAGGTCTGGATATCCGCCAGCCGGTGGTGGTCGATGATCTCCAAAATCTCCGCTTCCTCCAGCCCCGGCACGGACTGGGAGGCCTCGTTGTGGTCCACCAGCACCACCCGTTTCCGCCGGGGGCGCAGCAGATGGTAGCGGGTCAGCACCCCGGCCACCCGCTCGTTCTCATCCAGAATTGGGTAGCAGGAGTCCCGGTGCTGGAGCACCTGCTCCCGCACATCGTCCACCCGGTCGTCCAGGTGGAAGCAGACCAGATCCTTGGTCCGGCAGATCCGCCCGATGGGCGTGGACTGGAAGATCAGCCGGGCGGCCCGGTAGGCGTCAAAGGGGGTGGAGATGATGCAGGTCTGGGTGGGCAGCTCCCGCAGCTCCTCCGGCAGCTCCGCCTGGCACAGCACCAGGCAGTTGACGTTCAGATCCATGGCCCGGCGGATCATGTCCGGCTGGTGGCCGCACAGGACGATGGTGTCCTTCCGGTCGAAGAGCAGATGCTCCCGGCTCTGGGGCAGGGCAATGGTGACTTCCCCGGCCACGGTATCCGTTTCCTCTCCGGCGTCGTTGAGGATCTTCCCCTCCAGCACGGACAGAACATTGAACAGCGGCACTTCCTCCAGCACCCCGGCGGTGACCAGGGCCATGTTGTAGCTGGCCACGTCCTCCCGGGAGAGCATGCCGTACAGGGTGCCGTCCTCGTTGGCGACAGGCACCGAGGAAATGCCCTTCTGCTGCTGTAAAACGGACCAGGCCCGGTCCTCGGTGACGGCGGCGCTCAGCACCGGCGGGACGTCAAAATCCAGATCCCGCACCTGGGTATACATACTGGTGATCAGCTTTGGGGGCTGGAATCCGAACCGGTCCAGCACGATCTGGGTCTCGTCGGACACATGGCCCAGGCAGGCGGCCTCGTATTCCCGGTCGCCCAGGGCGTTCCGAAGGGCGGCGTAGGCCATGGCCGCCACGATGGAGTCGGTATCCGGGTTCCGGTGCCCGGTGACATAGATGGGGTCCAAAAAAACACCTCCAATATGATCCCTCGGCGGAAACAAGGGAGAATCTATTTTCCCTTGCCCTCCGCGGAAGACGATCTGATGAGCGCTTCCAAAGGTTTATTTTTCGTCTTCGGCGGTGATCTCCCCCGCCAGATTGGTTGCGAAAAGGTCGGCGATCTGATTCTGGTCCATGCCCTGGCCGATGGCCCACATGAGCTTGGTCAGCGCGGCCTCGGAGGTCATGTCCCGGCCCTGGATGACCCCCAGCTCCAGCAGGCGGCTGCCCACCTGATAGACCCGCAGGTCGGAGCTGTCGTACAGGCACTGTGTGGTGACCACCACGCTGGTGCCCGCCCGGACCGCCGCCCGGATACCCCGCAGGCCCTCGTTGAGGACGTTGACCCCGCCCAGACCGAAGGCTTCCAGCACGATGCCCTTACAGCCCATCCGCACCAGGGCGTCAAAAATGGTAGGGGAGAGGCCGGGGGTCAGCTTCACCAGGAACACGTCCTGGCTGATTTTTTCCGCCAGCCGGGCCGGCCCCCGCCGCCGGGGCAGGACGGTGGGGTCCACCACCAACCCCCGGTTGGTGACTTGGGCGGCGTAGCGGGCGTTGACGCTTTCAAAGGCGGAAAAGCCGGAGGCCCGCACCTTCACCGCCCGGCAGCCCAGCATCACCTTTCGGTCAAAGGCGATATACACCCCCGGGTATCCCGCGGACGCCATGGCAAAGGCAGTGCGCAGATTGTCCGGCCCGTCGGAGAGAATGTCTTGAAGGGGCAGCTGGGAGCCGGTGAACACCACCGGCAGATCGATGTCCGGCAGCATGAAGGTCACGGCGGAGGCGGTGTAGGCCATGGTGTCGGTGCCGTGGGAGATCACGATGCCGTCGAAGCCGGACCGTTCATTGAAAACATCCCGGGCGATGCTCTGCCACTCCTGGGGGGTGATGTTGGAGGAGTCCAGACACATCAAATCCCGGACGGAGACGGTATAGTAGGTCCTGAGCTGATTGAGCTCCCGTTCCATGACCCCGGCCCGATGAGGCTCCAGGCCCTCGCTGCCTTGTTCCGAGGCGATGGTGCCGCCCGTGGTCAGCAGCAATATCTTTTTTTTCATGGCCACTCTCCGTCCGCCCAAACCGGGCCTATAACTTTTCAATTCTATTATACCCTTCCAGCATCAAAATAGCAAGCGGAAAAAATAAAAGGGGAACAGGTGGAGCCTGTTCCCCAAATGAGCGCTGGGCTTTTTTCAGTTGATGGTATTGGCCATGGAGCGGCCGGCGGCGCTGCCGGTGCGGACCTGCCGAAGGCCGGTGAGGGTATCGGTCCGGCGAATTCCGACCCATCGGCAGCCATGAAGGATCTCGAGGCTGGAGGGCCTGCGGATCCGCAGAACGAAATTCTGACTTGAAAGCGCGGTTTCCGGCTCTCCCGGGGCGAACTGTTCTTCCATTTCAAAGGTGATGGGGGAGGCCTCCAGCGTCAGGCCGCTCTCCGGATCCTGCTGCTGCGTCAAAGTAAAACGCACCGCGTGGGTGAGCACCGTATTCTCCTGCTGAACGGTGAATCCCACGGGGGCGCCGGCCCAGCCGGCCTCCGCTGCCTCCCCCGAGAAGACGGCCGAGACCTTTACCTGGTAGAAGTCGCCCTTCCCGTCCAGGGCGCAGGGCCCCTGCTTCCAGACCCCGCCCAGGGCTTCCAGCACCTGGGCGGCGGTGGCGGCGGGCGCCCGGCAGGCGCCGCCACCCATCCCGGCCGGCGCCATCACCGTCACAGCTACGGTGGCGGTTTTCTCCGCCAGATCCGCTTCCTCCAGGGAAACCGCCGCCGCCACACCCTGTAAGTAGGGAATGGGCCGGCCCGGGTAGCTCTCCTCTGCCCGGAGCCCGGCGGCGTTCAGCTTCTCAATCACTTGCTCGATGAGCCCCATGTATCCTCCGCTCCCTTCCGCACGCAAAGTCCCCAGCGGTAGACCACCGCGTCCCGGCAGCAGATCTCCTCTGCCTGCCGGAAGAGATATTCCTTTCCCCGGCAGCGGAGAAGATCCCCCTCCGCCACCTCCACCTCCGGCGGGCCGATGAAGACGTAGCGCCCCTGGGCTGCTTCGCCGGTGAGGGCCGTCTCCCGTTCCAGATTCTGCCTGGAATTGGAGCGGCTGGGCTGGAGAAAGCCCCGGAAGGGGATCCACGTCCCCTGGCGCAGCACTTCCAGGGAGGAGCCGTACTTTTCCATGATCTGCCTGATCACCAGATCCATGCTACACCCCCGAAAAATGGAACCGGTCCCGGAGATAGGGGGCGATGATCAGCTCCGCCTGACTGCGCAGGCAGTTGGACGCGGGATCCCCACTCCGCTTGCGAAAGGTCAGGTCCCCCACGTTCACCTGCTCCAGCTTTTCCCCCTCTTGGACGTCCGAGAGGGCGGACAGCGCCAGCAGACTGGCCGCCGCCAGGAAATCGGCCCGGCAGTCGTCGGGGGTCAGCCCCGGCCGGAGCCGCTGCCGCAGACTGCTGGTGATCCCCCGGCACAGGAGCTTCAGGAGATGGTACTGCCGCTCCTCCAGAGTGCCTGCCAGGACCTGCGCTTGGGCGAATACCTGTTCGGCCAGGGTCATACCTTCAGCACCGCCGCGGCGCCGTCGCAGATCTTGCCGAAGCCGGAAATGGCGGTGATGGCCGCCCGCTCCAGCTGCCGGTCGATGAGCTTGTCATATTCCACCAGCACGTCTCCGGCCCGCACCAGCTCCAGGGCGTACCCCTTGTCCAGACCGATGATGGTTCCGTCCTCTACCGCGCCGGTGCGGAACAGCTCGGCGCCCAGAGGCGTGGTCAGCTTGCCGGTGCCCTGGAAGTTCAGCCCGGTGAGGGGATTCTGAAACTCGGGGATCTTCAGCACCTTGGTCATGGTGCCGGTGGACATGAGCAGGGTGTTCATGGTGTAGGGATCGAACTGGCCCCAGAACTCCACCAGCTGGTCGTAGGCCAGGGTGCCGGAGACCCCGGAAATAGGGTCGGTGCCCACCTTGTATTCGGCGGCGGCATTGCCGTTGCCGTCGCCATGGATCAGCACCTCCACCGCGTCAGCGATCTGCATTTTCTGAATGTAGGCGCCGATCTGCCGAAGCATCACGGAAAACAGATCCAGCTTCTGGAACCGCACGGCCTCGTAGCTAGCGATGAGCATCCGACCCCGCTTGGTCAGGTGGACCAGATGCTCCTTGGTCTTGACCTGGGTGGCGGGAATGACAGTGCCCTCCTCTACCTCCCGAAGAGCCTTGTCCTCCTGGGTGGGCTCGGAGTAGATGGAGCGGTAGTCCATGCTGTCAATGACGGTGGTGGTGGCCACGATGCCGGGCAGGATGTCATTTTCCTCCATTCCCGTCCGCACGGTGCGGGCGATGTACTCGGGAAACAGCACCGCGGAGTCCATGGTGCGGAAAAACTTCTCTACGGAGGAGGAGTCAGGCCCCTTGGCACGAATGTCGAAGCGTTTCAGCTGGCGCTGGAAGGCGTCGGTCCCCTCCAGGGCGGTGCCCCGGTAGTTTTCGCTGGGGTCCAGGGATTCCAGAACCTGGGTGAAGGTCTGGCCCTCCTGGCGGTACATCCCTTTTTCCAGCTTCAGATTTTCATAGCTCATGCTGTCCCCTCCTTTACAGCTCGATGACGGCGGTGTTGGCGGACTTGTCCACCGCCACCACCAGGTACTGCTTGCCCGCGCCGGTTTTCACGCCGCCGTTGCCGTCGGCCACCAGCGCGGTATAGCCCATGGCCGGGGCGTCGCCGGAGTAGGTGACCTGGGCGAAGCCGTGGATCTGCACGGCGGCCTTGCCGCTGTGGACGCTCTCCACCACGCCGCAGGGGGTGTCGCCGTCGCCGCAGGGAGCGACGGACCCGTCGGTTCCCATTTTGCACACCTGGCCGGCCACACAATCCCCGGCGGGGAAGGTGACGCTCAGATGGCCGATGGCCTCGTAAGAGATGTTCATAAAATGCGCCTCCTGGTAAAATTTATTGGCATCCGGAAGTCCCGGAAATACCCGTCAGATTAGAAAACCGCTCTCCACCACGGGATTTTTCCTTCCCGGGGCTGGAAGCTGGGGGGTCAGAGGCAAAATCTCGGCGGCCCGGGCCTCCAAAGCGGTTTTCAGCTTTTGCAGATCCGCCGGCGCGGCCCGGGAGACGATGCTTCTCAGCACCGGCTCCTCGGCGCCCAGCTCCAGGGTCAGGCAGAGCCGCACCACGCTGTCCTCCAGGGCCTTCTGGTACTGTTTTCCCAGCTGCGCCAGAGACAGCAGCGCCCGGTACTCCCCCTGGGCCCCAAATTCCTCGGCCAGGGCCTTGAGACTTTTCCGCCCGGGGCCCATGCCCTTCAGCACGCCGGCCTCGCACTGGGCGGGCACCGCCACAAAGGAGAATTCGTAGGCGTCCAGGGGCTCCCGGAGGATGACGTGGCAAAGCTGCCCTTCATAGCGCTCCCCCTTCTGATGCCCGCAGGCGCCGTATTCTCCCCCGCAGATGGAGCAGACCCGCTTGCCCATGGCGCAGCCCACGGAGACCTCCTTTTTGATCCCCGCCTCAATGTCGGAGATGACCTCCCGTGTCTGTTCTCCCCGGCGGATGTAGGCCCAGGCTTTGATATAGTGGACGCCGCCCTCCTGGACCACTTGCGTGGTGAAGATCCTTGCCACCTGGGCGTCGCTGGACCAGCGGTGGTCTACGATCCCGGTTTTCCCCAGGAAAAGCCTTGCCAGCTCCGGCAGGGCCTGGGTGTCGAACCGTTCTAAGTCCCGATCCACCTGGTCGTCGCAAAGCCGCAGGGCGAAGACATAGACCTGATCTGCCGTCAGCTTTGCCCGGGCCTGGACGTTGATGGCCTCCAGTTGGCTGGGGGTGGGCGCGCCGTTTTCACCCACTTGGGCGTCTTTTTTGATTTCCATAGGTATCCCTCCGTCAAATTTCCGGGGCAAGGCCCGCGTCACTGCGGGCCTTGGCGGCCTGGGCGCGGTACAGCTCCGCCCGGGCCTCCTCGGTGATGTCCTGTAGGCTGATCTCGTTCCAAAGGATCTCCACCCGGTCGTCCAGCCCCTCCAGGGACAGGAACTTCCGGCAAATTCTTACCAGGGCGGGCTCCACCGCCCGGCGCAGGGCCGCCAGCTCGCTGGTGAGGATATCCGCCTGCTGGGTGCTCATCCGTTCGGTGGTACTCCAGTTGAGGCCCAGCAGGAAGGGGGGCAAGCCGGTTTTCGCCACCAGCTGCTCCAAAATTTGCCGCACCGGCACCTGGGAGTCCAGGATGGGCGCTTCCCCGCCGATGACCTTGATCTCCACATCTCCCACCGCCACGAAGTCCCGAACCGTGCCGTTTTTGCTGTCTTCCATGGCCTTGGCCCACTCCTGGGCGATCTGGCTGCCCCGTTCCTGAACGGAGGCGGAGTCCAGTCCTTCGGTGTCCCGGCAGATGACGCTGTAGCGGACGTTGCCCGCCCGCTCCCAGTTGGCGCCCATGGCGGCGTAGATTTTCATCAAAATATCCGCCAGGAAAGGCATCCCCCGGAACAGGCTCACGCCGTAGGGGTGGGTGGGCTCCGGCAGATGGGTGGTAAAGAGCAGAAGCTGGGGGTAGGGCAGGGGCCGAAGCACCCCGCCGGTATCGGGCCCCCAAAGCTCCAACCGCAGTGGGTCGCCGCCCTGACGGACCTGAAGCTGGGTCACATCGCCCCAGCAGACGGCCCGGACCTTCTCGCCCGCCACCAGAATTTCTCCTACCGCCCGTCCGTAGGTCAGCAGGCTATCCAGGTAGCTTTCCAGAAAGCTGTCGATGCCGATCTGCCCGTTGCCGCTGGGGACACAGCGGAGAAATGCCACCAGCCGGGCCTGGACAGCCGGATCGGGACACTTTACCGTGAAGCCGCCCGTCAGCCGCACCAGCTTTCCAATGGCGGCATCCAGCAGCGGGATGGCCTCCCGCAGCTCCCGGTACACCCGTTCCTCTCCGGTGCCCAGGGGAACAAAGCCCCGCAGAGCGCCGAAGGGATGGTCCCCAGAGCGCCGGAGCTGGGATGTCGCGGCGGCAGCGGCGGGGGCCTGCTTGCGTTTCCAAATCATGGTTGGCTCCTTTCAGCTTGTCCGTGCCACCGCCTTGGCGGCGAAGGCCACGGTCCTTCCGCCCAGGACGGTGGCGGCGAAGTAGCGCATATCGTCCATGGCGTGATCGTTTTCCTTTTTCACCCGGTCCTTTTGCCCGCCGGTCAGATCCCAGACATAGCCCTCGATCTCTCGCAGGCAGTCCTCGCAGCCCCGGCAGATCACGATTTTCCCGGATTTCAGACAGTCGGCGGTGATGCGGATACCTGCCAGCACGTCGTTTTCCGCCTTCCGCACTCGCCAGCCCCGGCGGCGCAGCACCTCCTGGAAGCTGGCGGCGGAGGGGTCCACGATCACGGCGGTCAGACTTCGCCCGTCGGCCAGACGGGCCAGGGCGTCGGCGTATTCCTCATCGGTCATCTGCCGCTGCTCCCGGCGTGAGTCGAAGTAGAACTCTTTCACCCGGTACCACCGCTCTCCCAGCCGGCCCCAGAGCCCCATGGAGGTGGGGTTGACGGTGCCGTAGTCGCAGGAGACGTACCACCGGTCGAAATTTCCCTGGGGGACTTCCTGGGCCATCTCCGGCTGGTAGAAGTCGTACACCCGCCCCTCCGCCTGCACCCATTGCCCCAGGATGAACCGCCGGTAGAAGACGCCGGAGTACAGCCGCTGATACCGCTGCCGGATCTGGGGGGTCAGGCTGGGGTTGTCCTCCATGGTGAAGTGGAGCCGCAGGCAGTTTCGTGCCTCCGCCTCCTGAATCCATTCCCGGTAAAACCAGTGGGTGGGACCGGCGGGGTTGCAGTTGAACCACAGCCGGCTGCCCGCCACGCTGCACCGGGCACAGGCCTGCTCCACGAAGGACTGGGGCATCAGCGCCACCTCGTCCAGCAGGATCCCGGCGAAGGTGATCCCCTGGATCAGGCTGGCGGAGCTTTCGTCCCGCCCTCCGAAGACGTAGAATTGATTTTCCCGTCCCCGGAACCGCACGGTCACCAGGTTTTCTGTCCGCCGCTCCTTCCAGACGGCCCCCAGGGCCTCCAGCTTGGGCAGGATCTCGGATAGGACGTTCCTCCGCAGGGAGGCGATGGTCTTCCCGCACACGCCGAACCGCTGCCGCTGGAAGCAGCTCATGGCCCACAGGAAAAAGCCCAGCCCCATGGCCAGGGTCTTCCCGGAGCGCACCGCCCCGTCACAGATGATGGCGTCGCGGGTACGGTACTTGCTCCCGGGCGTCCACCAGGTCAGGACGGTGCGCTGCTTCGGGGAAAAAACCGGGCTATTCAAGGCTCCGCCTCCCCGGCACGTCCCAGCGCGTTGAGAAAGTCCTCTAGCCCTTCCGGTTCCTCGGAAGCCGCCCGGGCCAGCTGCTCCAGGGCTTGCAGCCGGTCGATGAGCTTGATTTCCATGGAACCCTTTTCGCTGCGCTTGATTTCGCTGAGCAGGCTCAGATCCAGCTTGTCCAGCTCCGGGGCCTGTTCCAGGATCAGCCGGACGCAGTCGTTGGCCTCGCCAAAGGCCAACTCCGCCAGCCGCCGGGTCACATCCTGCCGGTTTACCTTCCCGTTTTTGATCCGTTTCTTCAAACCTGCCTCCTTCAAAAAACCTCCCTCCTCATCCCCAGCCGGGAAACCGGGGAGAGTTGCCCCAAAAGATGCAACGAAAACAAAAAAAGGGCGCCCCGTGGGGCGCCCTCCCTTCTTGACTCAGCAGCCGCAGCCGCAGCCGTTGGAATTGTCGTTGCAGCCGCAGCCACAGCCGCCGGTGGTGGTGAGACCGTAGCCGCAGCCGTTGAAGCCGCCGAACAGGATCAGCAGAATGATGATCCAAAGCAGGTTGTTGCCATAGTTACACATGATAGAAGACCTCCAAACATTTTTCGCGGCGGTTGCCGCTCATTCCATCGTATTCCCCACCCCGAAAAATGTGCGGCGGTCTTCTTGCCCCGAAAAACAGATCATGCGGAACGCTTTGCGTTCCGCATGGCAAAATCGTATTTTATCCCAGTTCCCGGTCCGCCAGCGCCAGCGCCTGGGCGATGACCGCGTCCATATCGTAGTATTTGTACTCTCCCAGGCGGCCGCCGAAGTGGAGCTTTTCTTCCTTCTCCGCCAAAACCTTGTACTGGCTGTAGAGGGCGCCGTTTTTCTCGTCGTTGACGGGGTAATAGGGCTCGTCCCCGGGCTTCCATTCGGAGCTGTACTCCCGGCTGATCACCGTCTTGGGCTGCCCCTTGTCCTCAAACCACTTGTGTTCGATGATCCGGGTCCAGGGAGTCTCCCGGTCGGTGTAGTTCACCGCCGCGTTGCCCTGGAAGTTGGGCGTGTCCAGCAACTCGGTCTCGAACCGGACGGAGCGGTATTCCAGCGCCCCCAGCCGGTAGTCGAAGTAGGCGTCGATGGGCCCGGTGTAAAGCACCTTGTCCGCCAGGGCGTCCCACTTTTCCTTGTCCGCCAGATAGTCCTCGTTCAACTCCACCGGCGTGGTGCCCAGCATGGCCTGGACCATAGCGGTGTAGCCCCCCATGGGGATGCCCTGGTAGCGGGCGTTGAAGTAGTTGTTGTCGAAGGTCAGCCGCACCGGCAGCCGGCGGATGATGAAGGCGGGCAGCTCGGTGCAGGGGCGGCCCCATTGCTTTTCGGTGTAGCCCTTCACCAGCTTCTCATAGATGTCCACCCCCACCAGGGAGATGGCCTGTTCCTCCAAATTTTTCGGTTCAGTGATCCCGGCGGCCTTCCGCTGGCGTTCGATCTCCGCCGCCGCTTCCGCCGGGGTGACCACGCCCCACATTTTATTGAAGGTGTACATGTTGAAGGGCAGGGAGTACAGCTCCCCGTGATAATTGGCCACGGGCGCGTTGGTAAAGCGGTTAAACTCCGCGAACCTGTTAACATAATCCCACACCCGCCGGTCGTTGGTGTGAAAAATATGGGCCCCATAGACGTGTACATGGATATCCTCCACGGTTTTGGTGTACACGTTGCCGGCAATGTGATCCCGCTTGTCAATCACCAGGCAGCTTTTCCCCGCCTGCTTGGCCCGCTGGGCAAAGGTGGCCCCGAAAAGGCCCGCCCCCACGATGAGATAGTCGTATTTTTTCATTCTTTCCTCCGCTTATTTCCGAAACAGCTTTTCGATGGCCTCCCGTGCGGCGTCCTGTTCGGCCCTTTTTTTGCTGCTGCCGCTGCCCTGGCCCACCACCTTGCCGTTGAGAAGCACCTCCACCCGGAACCGCTTGTCGTGGTCCGGGCCGGTCTCCCCAATGGGCTGGTAGGTCAGCACCTGATTTTTCTTCTGCTGTATCAGCTCTTGCAGGGCGGTTTTGTAGTCGGCGTTGTGGAGCTTGCCCACCGGAACATCCGCCAGGATCAACCGCTGAATGATGCCGCTGGCGGCCTCCAGACCCCCGTCTAAGTAGCTGGCGGCCAGCACCGATTCCATGGCGTCGGCCAGGATGGAGCTGCGAAACCGGCCGCCGCCCTGCTCCTCGCCGTGGCCCAGGAGCAGATACGCTCCAAGGCTCACCCGGTTGGCGGCATCGGCCAGGCTTTTTTCGCAGACCAGATCTGCCCGCATCCGGGTCAGCTCCCCTTCCGGGCGCTGGGGGAAGCTGCGGTACAGATAGTCCGCCACCACCATGCCCAGAATGGAGTCGCCCAGAAATTCCAGCCGCTCGTTGCTGGCCAGACTGTTATGCCAGGACTCGTTGGCATAGGAGGAGTGGGTCAGGGCGTTGCGCAGCTTTTCCGGATCCCGGAACCGGTAGCCCAGAGCGGCTTCCAGCTTCTCATCCATGGGACTCCTCCTTTCCGGCTAGGGCCCGAAGCCCCTGTTCCAGTTCGGCGGACAGATCGTTTTCGGCGGTGGCCTTAGCCTGGCGGATGGCGTTGCGGAAAGCCAGCGCGTCGGAGGAGCCGTGGGCCTTGATCACCGGCTTGCGGATGCCCAGCAGCGGCGTTCCGCCGATTTCCCGGTAGTCCAGCAGCTTGGTCAGGTCCCGAATGCCGGAGCGGCACAGCAGGGCCCCCAGCATGGTCAGGGGGTTTTTCTTGAACATCTTCTTTACTTGGCTGCCCATGAACATGGCGGTTCCTTCAATAGTCTTGAGCAGCACATTGCCGGAAAACCCGTCGCAGACGATCACATCCACCGCGCCTAAGGGCACATCCCGGGCCTCCACGTTTCCGACGAACCGAAAATAGCCCTTCTCCCCGGCGTCCTTCAGAAGCCCGTAGGCCTCCTTCTGCAAGGGGGTGCCCTTGCTATCCTCGGCGCCGATGTTCAGAAGCCCCACCCGGGGCTCCGGAACGCCCAAATATTTTTTCGCGTAGAGGGCCCCCACCAGGCCGAATTGGAGCAAGAATTCCGGGGTACACTCGGCGTTGGCGCCGGAGTCCAGGATCACGGTCTTGCCCCCGGCCTTGTTGGGCATGGCGGGGCCCAGAGCGGCCCGGCGGATGCCCTTCACCCGCTTGACCAGCAGCGTCGCCCCAGTGAGCAGCGCGCCGGTGCTTCCGGCGGAGACGAAGGCGTCTCCCTGGCCGTCGGAGAGCATTTTCAGGCCCTGGATCATGGAGGAGTTTTTCCGCTTGTGCAGCACCGTGGCGGGGTCGTCGTGCATATCCACCACATCGTCGGCATTCGCTACCTCGATCCCCTCCGGCAGGTCCTGGATCCCGGCGGAGCGCATGGCCTCCAGGATCGCTTCCCCCCGGCCCACCAGCAAAATCTCCGCGCCAAGGTCCTTGGCGGCCTGAAAAGCACCCATCACGGGCGCCTGGGGGGCGTTGTCCCCGCCCATGGCATCGACAATGATCTTCATAGACGCACCTCTTTCTCAACAAAAATCTGTCAGATCCCCTGGGCTGCCATCCGGTCGATGATTGCCAGGGAACGCTGGGAAATCGCCAGGTTTTTCTCTGATTTTTTCCGCACCCGGCGCTCCAGGGGGGCCATAATGCCGAAATTGATATTCATGGGCTGGAACGCCTCGATCCTTGGATCGCTGATGTACAGCACCAGCGCGCCGACGGCCGTTTCCCGGGGAAACTCCGGCAGAGGCCGGCCCTGAAGCTGGGCCGCCATGGCCACGGCCGCCAGATATCCGGAGGCGGTGCTTTCCACATAGCCCTCCACCCCGGTCATCTGCCCGGCGAAGGCCACCAGCGGATCCCGCCGGTCCCGGTAGAACCGGTCCAGGAGCTTGGGGGACTGGAGGAAGGTGTTGCGGTGCATCACCCCGTAGCGCAGATACTCGGCATTTTTCAGCGCCGGGATCATGGAAAAGACCCGTTTTTGCTCCGGAAATTTCAAATGGGTCTGGAAGCCCACCAAATTGTACACGTCTCCGGCGGCGTTGTCCATCCGCAGCTGAAGCGCCGCGTAGGGCTCCTTCCCGGTTTTGGGATCCTTTAGGCCCACGGGTTTCATGGGTCCATACCGCAGGGTGTCCACCCCGCGCCGTGCCATGACCTCCACAGGCATACATCCCTCGAAAACCGCGCTGTCCTCGAATCCGTGGACGGGGGCCGCCTCCGCCTCCGCCAGGGCGTGGACAAAGGCCAGGTACTCGTCTTTATCCAGGGGACAGTTTACATAATCAGCCGTTCCTCGGTCGTATCGGCTCTGCCGCCAGGCCCGCTCCATATCCACCGAGGCGGCGGAGATCAGGGGGGCGGCGGCGTCGAAGAAGTGCAGGTACTCTTCCCCAAAATAGTCCCCAATGGCCTGAGACAGCGCCTCGGAGGTCAGCGGCCCGGTGGCGATGATCACGGGCCCGGCGGGGACCTGGGTGATCTCCTCCGAGCGGAAGGTGATGTTGGGGTGCGCCAAGAGCTTTTTCGTCACCAGGGCGGAAAATCCGTTCCGATCCACCGCCAGGCAGCCGCCGGCCTCCACCTTGGTGGCCAGAGCGCATTCCATGATCAGACTCCCCAGGCGGCGGAGCTCTTCCTTCAGCAGGCCCACAGCGTTTTCCAGCCGGTCTCCCCGGAGGGAGTTGGAGCAGACCAGCTCGGCAAAATCCGGGCTATGATGGGCCGGGGTCATTTTTTGGGGCTTCATGTCGATGAGCTCCACCTGGATTCCCCGCTGGGCCAGCTGCCAGGCGGCCTCGGAGCCTGCCAGCCCGCCGCCGATCACCCGGACCGTCATGCCTTTTTCCTCCGGGCAGGGGCTTTTCCCTTGGCGCTCCGGCCCTTGGCTTTGGCCGACTCCTTTCCGGACTCCGTTCCGGCGGCGGACTTGCGGTAGTAGCCCCGCTTGTCCTCCGGCAGAAATTCCGGGCAGCTTTCGTTGACACAGAAGGGCTTCTGCCGGCCCCGGCCGGATTTTTTGAACAGGGTCTGGCCGCAGCTGGGGCAGTCCTGGGCCGTGGGCACGTCCCAGGTCATGAATCCACAGGCCGCGCCCCGCTCGCAGGCGTAGTAGGCGTAGCCCTTCTGGGACTTCCGCTTGAGGATTCCGGCCCCGCACTTGGGGCACCGGCCGGGCATCCGCTCCACTAGGGGCTTGGTATTTTTACATTCCGGATAGCCGGGGCAGGCGAGAAATTTGCCGAACCGGCCGGTTTTGATCACCATTTTCCGCCCGCACAGCTCGCAGACCTCGTCGGTCTCCTCGTCGGGCACCTTGAGGCGAACCCCTTCCAGGGCGGTCTCCGCGTCGGTCAGCTCCTGATGGAAGCCCTGGTAGAACTCGGCCAGCAGGTTTTTCCAGTCCCGCTTGCCCTCCTCTACCTCGTCGAGCTGCTGCTCCATGTTGGCGGTAAATTCCACGTCAATGATGTCTTGGAACCGATCCATCATCAGCCCCGTGACCACCTCGCCCAGGGGGGTGGGGGAGAGGCGCTTGTCCTGCTTCACCACATATTCCCGGTCCTCGATGACGGAAACGGTAGCGGCGTAGGTGGAGGGACGGCCCACCCCTTTTTCCTCCATGGCCTTGATCAGGGTAGCCTCGGTGTACCGGGCGGGCGGCTGGGTAAAGTGCTGTTCCTTTTCAATTTGGGAGGCCGTGGCGTGCTCCCCCTCGGCCAGATCCGGCAGGGGAGAGCCCACCGCCTCGCCCTCGTCGTCCCGGCCCTCCTCGTAGACGGTGAGGAAGCCTGGGAATTTCACGCTCTGATGGCTGGCCCGGAAAATGTGGCCCGCGCAGGAGGCGTCGATGGAGGTGGTGTCGTAAACGGCGTTGGCCATTTGGGTGGCCAGGAACCGGCTCCAGACCAGCTTGTAGAGCCGGTACTGATCGTAGGTCAGGGAGTGGCGAATGGCCTCCGGCTCCAGCTCCACATGGGTGGGGCGGATGGCCTCGTGGGCGTCCTGGGCGGTGGACTTGGTCTTGAATACATGGCGCTTGCCATAATAGTAGTTACGCCCATACCGGCTCTCGATAAAGTCCCGGGCGGCGTCCATCGCCTCGTCGGACAGGCGCAGGGAGTCGGTCCGCATATAGGTGATCAGACCCAGGGTGCCCTGGCCCTCCACGTCCACGCCCTCGTAGAGCTGCTGGGCCAGCACCATGGTCTGCTTGGGGGTCATGTTCAGCTTCCGGGAGGCCTCCTGTTGCAAGGTGGAGGTGGTGAAGGGCGGGGCGGCGGTGCGCTTTTTCTCGGCCCGCCGGACCTTGTTGATGATAAACTCCTTGCCGGTGATGTCGTCGATCACGGATAGGACCTGTTCCTCGTTTTCCAGCTCCCGCTTTTTGTCCTCCCCGTGGTAGTGGGCCACGAAGGAGCCGGGCCTGCCCACCCGGTGGAGCGTCACGTCCAGCGACCAGTATTCCCGGCTCTGGAAGGCGCGGATCTCCTTTTCCCGGTCCACCACCAGCCGAGTGGCCACACTTTGGACCCGCCCGGCGGAGAGACCCCGGCGAATCTTTTTCCACAGCAGGGGGGAGAGCTGATAGCCCACGATCCGGTCCAGGATCCGCCGGGCCTGCTGGGCGTCCACCAGGGAGTAGTCGATGCCCCGGGGCGCCTGAATGGCCTCCCGCACCACCCGCTGGGTGATCTCATTGAAGGTGACCCGGCGGGTCCGGTCGTCGGGCAGGTCTAATAGCTCCTTCAGGTGCCAGGAGATGGCTTCCCCCTCCCGGTCCGGGTCGGTTGCCAGATAGACCATGTTCGCCTGGGACGCGGCTTTTCGCAGATCCTCGATGATGTTTTCCTTCCCCTCCAGGGGCAGATACTCCGGGGTGAACCCGTGCTCGATGTCCACCCCCAGGGTGCTTTTGGGCAGATCCCGGAGATGGCCCATGCTGGCCTTGACGGTGTACTCCGGGCCCAGATATTTTCCAATGGTCTTCGCCTTGGAGGGCGATTCCACAATTACCAGATTCGCAGGTCTTGCCATGATATCCTCCTGAGTTCCTTCGTTCTGGGGTTAGCAGGGGGCCACCCGGGGACCGGGGAGCCGGCGGACACGCTTTTTGATCTCCAGGGTGATCAGCGCGGCCTGAACGGTCCCGGCGGGGAGCCCGGCGGCGGCGATAAGCTCGTCCACCGGCATCTCGCCTCGCACCAGGGCCAATACCTTCGCTTCCGTCTCGGTCAGAGGCGGCAGGGAGGGCGTGATTTCACTATACGGCGGAGAAACTTTCTTGTCAATGGATTTTTTGTCGTTTTTCTCCTGGATATTCAGAGATTTTTTCGGGAGCTGCGGCTCCTGAGCCACCCGCAGGGCGGCAGGGACCTCCGAGATCAGAGACGCCGGCCTGTTCGGTCTCAAATGGGGGAACTGGGCCTCGTATTCGCTGATCACGTCCTCCCCGCAGGTGACGGCGATAGCCCCCTCCCGCAGCAGGGCGTTGGAGCCGGCGCAGCTCTCCACATCCACATTTCCCGGCACCACGAACACGTCCCGGCCCTGGTCGGCGGCCAGCCGGGCGGTGATCAGCGCGCCGCTTTTTGCCGGCGCTTCCACCACCAGCACTCCGTGGCACAGTCCGCTGAGGACCCGGTTTCGCCGGGGGAAGTGCCACCGCTCCGGTGGAGAACCCGGCGGAAATTCACTGAGCAGGCACCCCCGCTCCGCGACCTCTTGGAAAAGCGCCCGGTTCTGCCTGGGGTAGACCCGGTCCGCGCCGGTGCCCAGTACGCCCACTACCGTGCCGCCGGCAGTCAGCGCGCCCTCCGCCGCCATGCCGTCCACGCCCTGGGCCATACCGCTGACCACGATACCGCCCTGAGAGGCCACCTGGTAGCCCATCCGCTTGGCGGTGCCCAGACCGTAGAGGGAGGCGGACCGGGTGCCCACAATAGCCACCGTGGGCGCGGCGTCCCAGTCAGGAAGCGTCCCCCGGTAGTACAGCACCATGGGCGGATCGGGGATATTTTTCAGCCTTGCCGGGTATGCCCCGTCCTGGAATGTCAACAGGGACAGCCCCTTTTTTGAACACTGCTCCAGAATTTTACCGGCCTCGTCCAAATCCTTCCGGGCCAGGGCCCGGCGGGTCTCCTCCGGCAGCTTGGGCGGCAGGTCCCGCTCCCCGGCGCTGAATAGAGCCTCGGGATCGCCGAAGCGTTCCAGCAGCGCCATCCGGCCTCTGTCCGAGACCCCGGGAAGCTGGGAAAACCATATCCAGTGGAGCAGCATGCCGTTTCCCTCGTTTCTCTATCTTTGGACCATCTGCCAGGCGATAATGGCCGCGGCAGCGGCGGCGTTCAGGGATTCACAGTTTGGCTGCATGGGGATGACCAGCAGCCGGTCGGCCTGACGGATCAGCTCCGGCCGGACGCCCCGGCCCTCGCTGCCGATGACCACCGCCATCTGCCCCAGGGGGGCCTGGCGGATATCCTGGGCATCGACGCCCAGAGCGGTGACTCCCAGGGGAATCCCCGCCGCCCGGCAGGCGTCCCGGGCCTGGTCCCAGCCGCAGATCACAGGCGGCCTGCGGAACACCGCCCCCATGCTGGCCCGGACAGTCTTGGGCCCGTAGGGGTCCGCGCAGCCCTCCAGCAGGGCGACCTCCACCTGGAAAGCGTCCGCCGTCCGTAAAATGGTGCCCAGATTTCCCGGGTCCTGGATCCTGTCCAGCAGCAGCATCCCCGGCTTGGGGACGAAGGGCGGATTATCCGGCCTCCGGCACAGAAACACCGCCCCCTGGGGACTTTCCTGCCCGGAGAGGGAGGCAAAGATCTCCCCGCTAACCCGTAGCACCGGAATTTCCGGGGAAAGCGCCGCTTCCACACCCTCCGCCAGGACGGCCAGCTCTACCTGCCCCCAGCGGGCCGCTTCTTCTAGAAGCTTGGTGCCCTCCCCGGCGAACAGACCGGCTTCCTCCCGCTCCCGGCGGGAGGACAGCAGACGGCGTACCCGCTGCAACGTGGGATTTTTCCGGGAGGTGATCCGGGTCTCGCTCACAGGGCCTGCACCGCCTTGAGGGCCTTGGTGTCCCCCAGGGCCACCATCACGTCCTCCTTTTCCAGGGTAAAATCCGCCCCAGGGGCCACGTTGATGCTCCCATCTCGCTTTACTGCGATGATATTCAGCCGCAGCTTGGCCCGGACGTTTAGCTCCTTCAGGCTCTTGCCCTGCCAGACCCGGGGGGCGGGAATTTCAATGATGCCATAGTCCGGGCTCAGCTCGATGTAATCCAGCACGTTGTGGCTGGAAAGGCTCCGGGCCAGCCGGTTGGCGCCCTCCTGCTCGGGGATCAGCACCTGGTCGGCCCCCAGCTTTTGCAGCACCTGGCGGTGGGTCTCGTCGTAGGCCTTGCACACCAGATAGGGGACGCCCAGTTCCTTGAGATTCATCGTCGCCAGTACCGAATCGGCCAGGCTGTCGCCAATGGCGACGATGGCGCAGTCAAATTGCCCCACCCCCAGGGCCTGGAGCACCTCCTTGTCCCGGGCGTCGCCCACCACGGCCTGGGTGACCTCGTTGCTCAGATGCTGCACCAGATCGGCCTCCCGGTCCATGGCCAACACCTCGCAGCCCAGTTCGCATAGCTTTTTCGCGGCCTCGGCGCCGAACCGGCCCAAGCCCACCACAATAAAGGAACGCATTGTCTTCTCTCCTATCCGATCAGCAGATTGGTCTGGGCGTACCGGAAGCGGGACTCCGCCCGATTGCCCATCAGGAAGCCCAGGCTCAGGGTCAGCACCCCCACCCGGCCGAAGTACATATACAAAATGATTAGGCACTGGCACCAGCCGTCCAGATGGGGTGTGCCGCCGGCGGTGAGTCCCACCGTGGCCAGGGCGGACACGGCCTCGTAGGCGGCGTCGGTGAGGGAGAAGCCGGAACCGGCGCTGATGAAGATTGCGCCCACCATGGCCAGGGCCAGCATCAGGCAGGCCAGGGTGGTGGCGTCCATCACCTTGCCCTCGGGGACGGTGCGGCGGAACACGCACACCGTGTCCCTGCCCCGGGCCCTAGACCAGACGAAGAGTACCAGCACCGCCGCGGTGACCACCTTCATGCCGCCGGCAGTGGAGCCGGAGGCCCCGCCGATGAGCATCAACACCATGCTCACCGCCTTTCCAGCGTCGGTAAGACGCCCCTGGTCGATTGAGGCGAACCCGGCGGTGCGGGTGGTGACGCTCTGGAAAAAGCCGTTGAGGATTTTCTGCCAGACGGGCATGGGCCCCAGGGTGGCGGGGTTGTTCCACTCCAGCAGGCATATGGCCGCCGCGCCGAATAGCACCAGCGCCAGGGAGATCAGCAGCACCAGCTTGGTGTAGACGCTGAACTTGCGGAAGGAGTGGACCGTGACCACCTCCTGGCAGACGAAGAAGCCAAGCCCGCCGATGACGATCAGCGCCATCAGCACGGTGCATACCACCCAGTCGCCGTTGAAGGAGATCATCCCCGCCCCCTCCGGCAGGACCTGGCCGAAGATGTCGAAACCGGCGTTGCAGAAGGCGGAAACCGCGTGGAACACGCCCCACCAGGCGGCCTGCCGCCATCCAAACTGGGGCAGGAACCGGAAAAACAGAATCAGCGCCCCCGCCCCCTGGACGGTCAGGCTGCTCCACAGCACCCACTGCTGCAAATGGACGATCCCGGACATTTCGTCCATGCTCAGGGCCTGGGCCATCAGCATCCGCTGCCGCAGGCCCACCCGCCGGCGCAGAAGGAACACCACCAGGGAGGCGGCGGACATGAAGCCCAACCCGCCGATCTCGATCAGTCCCAGAATGACCCCCTGGCCGAAAAGAGACCACTGGATGCCGGTGTCGAACAGCACCAGCCCGGTGACGCAGGTAGCGGAGGTGGAGGTAAACAGCGCACTTAAAAATCCGCAGCTCTTTCCCCCGGCGGAGGCGGCGGGCAGGGCCAGCAGCGCCGCGCCCAGAAGGATCAGCGCCAAAAAGGCCAGCGCGATCAGCTGGGTCGGCGCCAGCCGAGTGCGCCGCCGGGGGTAGGAAAACAGACCGGCCATAGGCCCTCCTTTCCGGGGAAACGGCGTGAAAGTCCGTTTTCTCTGGATAAACTTACCAAAAAGGCATAACTAACTTCTTATTATACCAGCTTTCCCCGGTATTTCAAGGGGCTAGCGCCAAAATTTCCCGATTGCGTGAAAAGCGTGGCGCGGGGCGGCAGCCGTTTCGCCCTTTTCCGGCCCGGCGATACCGGCGAACGCCCCTTTTCAAGGATTTCCCCCAAAATTCCGTACGGTCCGGCAGGATGGTGCCGAAATCCCCCGAAAAATAATGGTGTACATTTGGAAAAACCTGTGCTATAATAGCTTCCGGCCTGAGGGCCATTGATCAGATGTTTTTTCCCCACGGGGAAACGCAATAAACCCTATATTTTGAAAGGAGTATTTTTTTGGCAGAAAAACTGAAGATCATACCTTTGGGCGGGCTGGATGAGATCGGAAAAAACATCACCGTCCTGGAGTATGGCAAGGATATGATCGTGGTAGACTGCGGCGTGGGCTTCCCGGAGGAGGATATGTACGGCGTGGATCTGGTGATCCCCGACTTTTCCTACCTGGTGAAAAACGCCTCGAAGCTCCGGGGCATGTTCATCACCCACGGTCATGAGGACCATATCGGCTCCATTCCCTACTGCATGCAGCAGGTGAACTGCCCGGTACACGGCACCGCCATGACCTGCGGCCTGATCCGGCTGAAGCTGGAGGAGCACGGCCTGGACAAGACCGTAAAGCTCATTACCCACAAGCCCGGGGACGTGGTGAAGGCCGGGTGCTTTACCGTGGAGTTTATCCATGTAAATCACTCCATTGCCGACGCCGTGTGCTTTGCCATCCACACGCCGGTGGGCACAGTCATCGTCACCGGAGACTTCAAGATCGACCCCACCGCCAAGGACGGCATGATCGATCTGGCCCGGCTGGGCCAGCTGGGGAACGAAGGCGTGCTGGCCCTGCTGTGCGACTCCACCAATGTGGAGCGCCAGGGCTACACCCCCAGCGAAAACGTGGTGGCGGAGAGCCTGGACCGCCAGTTCAAGGGCTGCGACCAGCGGATCGTGGTCACCACCTTCGCCTCCAACATGCACCG
>CANRHF010000007.1 GCA_947630345.1 uncultured Oscillospiraceae bacterium
CCTTTAGCAGCCGGACACGGCGGTCCTCCCCATCCTGCCAGCAGGCCGCGCCCAGCAGACCCAGGTCGTGGTGGACACAGGCACCCCGGAGAAGAATCCGCTGCCCATTGAGCAGCAGGCCGTCCTCCCCCCATTCCAGAGTGCGGAGACCGAAGGTTCCCTCCCAACTGTCTTCCCCGAAGGTCACCCGGCAGGTGTAGAGCTGGGGTTCCTCAGGAGACCAGGACCGGGCATTCGGAATGGTCAGCTCGATTCGCTCCTCCCCCGCTCCCGACGCGATCAGACTGCCGCCGTCCAGAATCTCTACCCGGACTTGACCGGGCTGGGAGGCGCGAACTGTCACCTCCACCCGGGCCGGGTCCAGGGAGAGGGTGCGGATGCGGACGCCGTTTGGTGGAATATAAGCCTCCGGGCCGACCCACAGCCACACCGGGCGGTAGATCCCCGCGCCCGTATACCAGCGGCTGTTGGGCTGGTCCGCATTCCGGGCCACCACCTCCAGGGTGTTCTCCCCTGGCCGGAGGAAGCAGTTGAGCGGCACATAGAAATTGGTATAGCCATAGGGCCGGAAGGCGGCCTTCCGGCCGTTGAGGTAGATCTCGGCATTCCGGTAGATCCCCTCCAGCTCTAAGATCAGCCGTTTTCCCGCCCAGGCCGGGTCGAAGGAAAAGGTCTTGGTGTACAGATAATCCGCTCCGGCAAACCAGCCGGTATTCGTCCCGCCTTCGGCCTGTCCGCTTCGGGGCTCAGAGAGCATGGCGTCGTGGGGCAGCCGGACGGCTGTCCCGGGGCCGTCCTCCTCCACATGGCGGACGGTCCAGCCATCGTTGAATGAGATCGGACGCATGGCTTCTTCCTCCTAAAAATGCCGGTTCAAATATTGCGCGCTGCGCTGGAAGCTCTTGACGGGAGAGCCGTCCACCCAGTTGCGGTGGCTCTCCAGAATCACCGCCCGGATGCCAACGGCCTTGGCCTGGCGGGTCAGGGCATCCAGGTCCAGATTGCCATCCCCCAGCTCCATACTGTCGGTCTTGAGAATAGGTGTCATGGCGGGGCCAGTGTGCCGGGTGCCCCGGTCGTTGATGTGCCAGAGCTTCATCCGGCTGCCCAGCTTGACCATCCAGGCCAGGGGGTCCGCGCCGCCCTCGGCAAACCAGTAGGAATCAAACTCGAAGTTTACATAATTTTCATCCAGCCGGTCCATCAGCAGTTCATAGGCCGTGACGCCGGGGATGGGCTTTTGCAGCTCGCAGTTGTGGTTGTGGTACAGCAGTTCCCCTCCCCGCTCCGCCAGGGTCTTCCCCGCCCGGTTAAGGCGGTCCGCCAGGCGCTCCACCTGCTCCCTGCTGCCATAGTCAAAGCCGTACATTCCCGTGATGACCACTGTTTGGGTGCCGTAGCGCTCCGCCTGCTGAAGGACCGCGTCAGGGTCCTTCTCCAGCGTGTCCAGGTCCTGGTGAAGGCTCACCACCTGAAGGCTCGCCTCACGGGTCAGCTTCGCCCAGTCCAGCTTGCCTCCGCCGCCCACGGGCATTCCCGCGGCGGAGGTCAGCAGCCGCACCGCCAGATTAGCCGGGCGGACCATAAACCCGCACAGCTCGATCCCATTATACCCTGCCGCCGCCATGGCTTCCAGGGTCTGCCGGGCCTGCTTTTCCCGGCCTGTCACCGTTCCCAGCATAAACTGTTGGACCGCTTTGATCATCGAAATCTGTCTCCTTTGTTCAAATATAGGGCGGGACCCGCCCATCGTTGATGGACGGGTCCCTGAATAAGGAAGAAACGAGGAGGATTGGAAGCTGTTTATTGGTTCTTTTTGGCCTTCCGGCGGGTGATCACCAGCATCGCGGCGCATCCGGCGGTAAGGGCCGTCAGCACACCCGTCAGAATGTACAGGGCCATTTGCCATGCCGGCGTTACCAGCACCACGGTGGCGTTGCCCACATTCATGGCGTGGCTGTGGCTGATGGAGTAGGTGATGTGCTTCACCGCGTTCTGCACGGCGGTGACGATGGCGGGATCACTGTCCAGGCCGTCCAGAGTGGCCATGCCGCTGCTGTAGCCGTCCCAAAGATCCTGGCCGGCCAGGACGCCCATCCGGTAGTCCATGTAATTGGCCATGACGGAGCAGTCGGTAATGGCCGCGCCGGTCATGCCCCATTCATCCCGGAGGATGCCGGTCATCAGGCCGTGGTGCGCGCCGGACCAGGTCACGCCGATCCGGTTGAAGGAACTCATGACACCCATGCCGCCGCCGTTCTTCACGCTGCCTTCAAAACCCTCCAGGTACAGTTCCCGGATGGCCTGCTCATTAGACCAGGTGGAGATGCCGTAGCGGCCTTCCTCCTGATCGTTCAGGGCAAAGTGCTTGGTGAACACATACACGCCCCGGTCCTGAATGGCGGCCACCTCCACGGCGGCGACCTGCCCGGCCAGCCAGCCGTCCTCGGAGTAGTACTCAAAGTTCCGGCCGGAGTAAGGCGTGCGGTGGATGTTGGCGCCGGGGCCGTAGATGCCGGAGAACACGGTGCCGGAACCGTCGGTGGCGTGGAGGAAGTCCTCGCCGATGCACTTGCCCATGTTCTCAATGAGCTCCCGGTTGAAGGTGGCGGCCATTACATCCTCGGAGGTATAGGCCATGGCGGAGGAACCGCCCACCAGGCTCTTGGTAAAGCCCTGGGGTCCGTTTTCATCGTTGGTGCCGGGCAGACCGATAGAGGGCACCGGCTGGGTCAGATGGAAGCCGTTGTAAATGACGTTGGTCATCTCGGAATAAGGGATCTGGGCAATGAGCTGGTCCCAATCCGGATCATCGGCGGCCTTCTCGGCAAACTGGCCGGCGGTGAGGCTGCCGGACACGCCCATGGCGGGCATGGTAGCGTCGGGATAATATTGGCTCTTCATTTTCTCCACGATGGCGACCCTGCCTGCCTCCTCATGGGTCAGGCCGTCGGCCCACATCTGGTCGGTGATGGAAAGGGTCACTGTCTGGGGGAAGGTGCCGGTCCAGTCGGAACGGGTCAGATAAGTGACCGTCTGGCCCTGGGCGCCCTCGTACTTGTTCAGGTCCGCGTTTTCAAAGAGGTTCGTAATGGGCTTGCCGGTCTTGCTGGAAACGGCATAGGTGGTGCTGTCCAGGGCGTCCAGAGTCCACTTGTAGGTCAGGGAGGCGTCTCCTGCGCCGCTCATACGGCTCGCGTCCGCACCCTTGGCCATCAGGATATTGTTTACCGCGTCATGGGCGTTCTTGCCCACGGTGAAGTAGTAGTCCCCGGCGTCCAGGATGTAGGTCTTGGCATTCATATGGTCATAGGAGGTCAGGTCTTCCTTGTTGACCGTGATGGTGAAATGCTCGGTTTCCCCCGCGGGGATCATCTTCTTGTCGAAGCCGCACAGCTCCACGGCGGCCTTCTCCACTTGGTTGTCAATATCGTACTGGGTGTAGGGGGATTGGAAGTAGATCTGCACCGTGTGCTTGCCGTCCACCGCGCCGGTGTTGGTCACATCCACCTCCACCTGGAAGGTCTGGCCCTGATCCTCCACTTTGAAATTGGAGTAGGCGAAATCGGTGTAGCTCAGGCCGAAGCCGAAGGGGAAGGCCACGTCAGAGTCATAGTCATAGTTCCCGGCGTTGCCCTGATTCAGCACAAAGTCCTCATAACGGGTCTCATAGTACCGATAGCCCACATAGATGCCCTCGGCGTAGACCACATAGTCCCGGTTGCACTTGTTGATGCCAGGGTCGGTGTTGTTCTGGGCAGTGGCCACATTGTAGTCCGCTCCGTTAGTATAGGGGAACGCGCCGAAATTCTGCATAGCGGGGCTGGAGTGGTTGTCCTTCAGGAAGGTGTCTACGATCCGGCCGGAGGGATTGATCTTGCCCGCCAAAATATCCGCGACAGCGTTGATGCCGGTCATGCCCACATCGCCGATCCACAGCACCGCGTCGATGCCATAGTCGTCCACGAAGTCCAGCTGCAGGGTGTTGGAGGAGTTGAGCAGCACCACGATCTTCTTAAAGACACCCTCGTTTTTCAGCTGCTCCAGATGCTCGAACATATCCAGCTCGTCCCGGTTCAGGCGGAGATAGTCGCCATCCGTCATGTACTCTTCCAGCTCCGGCAGGCCGCTGGGCAAATCCGCGCCCTCGCCGCCGGACCGGGCCAGCACCACCAGAGCCACGTCGCCGTAATTGCTCCAGGTGCTTTGCAGGGCGTCGGTATATTTCTCCCAGGGCACCTCGTTGATCCGGTACTGGGCCTGGTTGCCGCCGGTGGTATCCGCGTTCACCCGGGCGTAGCCGCAGGTGGCGTAGAATTTCCACTGGTCCAGATTCACGGTGTCCTCCCCGAAGGCCTCCTCCAGCGCGGATTTCAGGGAAACCGCGTCGTCCGCGGAGACCTGGCCGGAGCCGGTGCCGCCGTACAGAAGGTTAAAGGAGGACTGGGAGAAGGGGGTGAACTTGGTGCCGGCAGGCAGGGGCAGGGTGTTGTCCCGGTTTATCAGCAGGGCCGCGCCCTCGCCCTCGATATCCCGGCAGAGCTGCTTCTCGTAGGCCACCAGGTCCTCTTCGTTTTCATAGTTGGACCAGAAGTAGATCTTGGCGTCGGGGTCCGGCACCACCTTCTGGGTCGTGGCCCCCAGGGCCACGTTGATGGCGGTGGAGAAAAAGTTGGTGATGGGGATCGCCACAATGGAAATGATCAGCAGCACGGCGGTGACGGCGGTGAGGACCGCCCAAAGCGTGCCTTTTTTCTTGGGGTTTTTGCTCATATCGGTTTTCCTCCCTTTGGTAGTCTTAGCATACACAATGTACAATTTTTCCCCGCGTGATGCAACCAAAACCGCACAACCTTGCCATCCGGCGGCACAGATTTCATGTTGGGCTGCGGAAAGGCGCCGGGCCAAAGCCCGGCGCTGAAATCTACTGTTTTCCGGCCCACCGGCGGAGAATCCACAAGCCGGCGCACAAGGCGGTCAGTACGGCGGTGACCGCCGTGGCGGCATACAGGACGATTTTCCACTCCGGCGTCACTGCAATGACGGTGGCATCGCCTACGTTCATTGCGTTGGTGCGGGTGACGGAATAGACGATGTTTTTCATAGCCCGGTGGACCGCGCTGGTGATGGCGGGATCGTTCTCACTGCCGTCCAGGGTGCCCATAGTCCCCTTCTGGCCGCACCAGAGGTCCTGGCCTGCCAGGATGCCAAGGCGGTAATCCATCCACTTGGCATTCATGGACATATCCGTGACGGCGGCTCCCTGCATCCCCCACTCATCCCGGAGGATGCCGGTCATCAGGCCATAGTGACTGCCGGACCAGACCACGCCGATTCGGTTGAAGCTGGTCATCACGTTCATGGCACCGCCCCGAATCGCACCTTCAAAGGACTCCAGGTAGAGTTCCCGGATGGCCTGCTCGTTGGCCCAGACGCTGATGCCGTATCGGCCCTCCTCCTGATCGTTGAGGGCATAGTGCTTCACAAAGGCAAGCATCCCCCGGTCCCGGATCCCCTGGACCTGGGCGGCGCAGATCTCGCCGGAGAGCCAGCCGTCCTCGGAATAATACTCGTTATGGCGGCCCAGATACTGGCTCCGGTGGATGTTGGCGCCGGGGGCGTAGATGCCCGCCATGGTGGTTTCCCCGCTGTTTTGGTTGCTGTGGAGCATATCCTCCCCCATGCACTTGCCCACCAGCTTGGCAAGCTCCCGGTCAAAGGAGGCGGCCAAAACGTCCTCGGAGGGGAAAGCCATGCCGCTGGCACCGCCCATCAGACTCTTGGTGTAGCCGGTGGGGCCGTCGGATTCCGAGGTCCCCGGCAGGTTGATGGCGGGCTGGGCGTGGGTGTTGTAAGCACCGTTGTAGATGGTGTCCAGCATATCACCATAGGGGATCTGGCTGATGAGGCCGTCCCAGGCGGGGTTATCATAGGACGTCTCCACAAAATCGATGGCCTTCCCGTCCCCGGCCACGCCGCTGGGAGCCAGGGCGGCGTCGGACCAGTAGAGCGCCTTCATCTTTTCCGCGATGGCGGCCCGCTCGTCCTCGTTGTGGGTCAGGCCGTCCGCCCACATCTGATCCGTCACATACAGGATCTGGGGACTGGGGAAGGTGCCAGTCCAGTCGGAACGGGTCAAATAGGTGACGGTCTGGCCCTCCGCCCCCTCGTACTTGTTCAGGTCCGCATCGTCGAAGCGGTTAGTGACCGCCACGCCGGTGTAGGCGGAAACGGCATAGGTTGTGTTGTCCAGGGCATCCAGGGTCCACTTGGCGGCGAGGGAGGCGTTCCCCGTGCCGCTCATGCGGGAGGGGTCCGCACCTTTGGCGGTGAGGATGTTGTTGACGGCGTCGTGGGCGTCGGTCCCCACGGTAAAATAGTAGTCTCCCGCGTCCAGGATGTAGGTCCTGGCGTTGTTGGCATCATAGCTGGTCAGATCGTCCTTGGCAATCTCGATGGAAAAATGCTCTGTGGCCCCGGCGGGTATCAGCTTCTTGTCGAAGCCACACAGCTCCACGGCGGACTTCTCCACCCCGTTTTCCCGGTCATACTGGGTGTAGGGGGACTGGAAATAAATCTGCACTGTGTGGCTTCCGTCTACGCTGCCGGTGTTGGTCACGTCCACCTCCGCCCGGATGGCGTCGCCCAGGTCGGAGATGGCAAAATTGGAATATTCAAAGGTGGTATAGCTCAAGCCGCAGCCAAAGGGGAAGGCCACCAGCTCGTCATAGCGGTAGTCCCCCGGATTGCCCTGGTTCAAAACGTAGTCTTCATACCGGGTCTCAAAATAGCGGTAGCCCACATAAATGCCTTCCTGGTAGACCACATAATTCCGGTTGCACTTTTCGATCCCGGGGGCGTTGTTGTTCTGGGCGAATTCCAGGCCCAGCTCCTCTGCGTTGGTGTAGGGAAAGGCATCATAGTTCTGCATGGCGGGGGCGGCGTGGTTGTCCTTCTGGAAGGTATCCACGATCCGGCCGGAGGGATTGACCTTCCCCGCCAGGATGTCCGCCACCGCTGGAATGCCGTTCAGCCCCAAATTGCCCACCCACAGCAGGGCATCGATCTCATATTTGTCCAGAAAATCCAGCTGCAGGGTGCTGGAGGAGTTCAGCAGCACCACGATCCGGCGGAATACACCGTCCTCCTTGAGCTGCCGCAGGTTTTCCAGCAGTTCCTCCTCCTCCGGGCAGAGCCGGAGGTAGTCGCCGTCCGTCATATACTCCTCCAGCTCGGGCAGACCGCTGGGAAGGTCCGCCCCCTCTCCTGAGGAGCGGGACAGCACCACCAGCGCCACATCCCCAAAATCGGAGAAAGTGGCCTTAACCGCCTCGGGGTATTTCTCCCAGGGCACCTCGTTGATCCGGTACTGCTCCGGGCCGCCGCCAGCCAGATCCGCGTTGACCCGCTTATAGCCGGAGGTCTTGTAGAATTTCCACACCTCCTGGTTGACGCAGCCGGGAGCGAAGCTGTCCTCCAGGGCTCCGTAAAAGCTCACGGCGTCGCCGGTGGCCATGAAAGCCGAGCCAGTGCCGGTGAGCACCGGGTCCGCCGCGGACTGGGAAAAGAGGGAGAATTTTGTTTCCGCAGGCAGAGGCAGGGTCTGATCCCGATTGAGCAGGAGCACCGCCCCCTCCGCCATCACCTGACGGCAAATATCAAAATCATTTTCCGTCAGGGCTTCCTCTGTCTCATACTCCGTCCAATAGAAGATGCTGGAATCCTCCCCGGGGATGATTTTCTGGGTCCGTGCATTCAGGGCGGCGTTGATCATGGTCTCATAATAGGCCGTCACCGGGATTGCCGCGATGAGAACTGCCAGAAAAACCGCCAGCGCTGCGGTGAGGACCGCCCACAGCGTGCCTTTTTTCTTAGGGTTCTTGCTCATATCGGTTTTCCTCCCTTTAGTAGTCTTAACATACACAATGTACAATTTGCCGCCGTGTGATGCAACCAAAACCGCACAACCTTGCCATCCGGCGGCACAGATTTCACGGTGGGCTGTCTCAGATCCCCGCCAGTGCCTCCTCAAATTTCGGTAGCCACCAGTCCCGGTAGCCAGCCTTGGTGGGATGGACCTCGTCGGCCATGTACAGGGCGTATTCCTCCTCCGTCAGGTCGTTGAAGGCTTGGTCATGGTACAGATCGATCACACCGATCTTCCACTTTTCCGCGATCTGAGCCAGGCCCTCCACTAATTTTGCATAGTCCTCGTCCAGGGGCGGGTTGGTGTAGAAGAAGACCGGGCAAGCCCAGGTCTGCCGGACGGTGGCAATGATATACTCCATGGCGCCAAAGGAGGTGGTGATGTCAAAGGCCGACGGGTCCCGCACCTCCGGGCCGGTTACAGCTCCGTAGCGGTTGGGGGATTTCCGGTCGTTGGTGGAGAGCTGAACCACAAAGGCGTCCAGCTTTTCCGCCCGGTCCGGAGAGGCCAGGTACGCATTCAGCCGCTCCACATAACTGCCGTCCTTAAAATCCCCCAAGGTGGTGCCGGATACGGCCTCCTTAATGCACACAGCTCCATCCTTCTTGGCAAGGTAGTCCGCCATGGATTCATTCCCGGAATAGGCACCCAAGGTGACGGAGGAGCCCAGGAAGTAAATGACCTTGCCCTCCAGAGGGCTGCCGGGGACAAAGGGGGTATTCTCACAGGTATATTCCGGGCCGTTGCCCGCCAGAGTGATCCGAAGCTGGATGCTCACCGTCTTGCCGCCGTAGGCAAATTCCGCATACAGCGTAGTCCGGGTCAGGGGGGTGTCCACCGTGACGGTATAGGGCACGTCCTCCAGGATCGAGCCGTCGGACAGCTGGGCGTTGATCACCGTTCCGGCAGGGTCGAAGGTCTCCCCTTCCACATAGGCCACCTGATCCGGGCTTTGGTCCATGATCAGCTTGACCACCTGCCCGGCGGTGGTCGTGGGCGGCTCCTGCTCGCCGCCAGCGCAGGCGGTGAGAAGGAATGCCGCCAAAAGCAGCGGCGCGATCCTATTGATGCGCTTCATTTTTTCAACCTCCTGTTTGGAATGGTAAGGCCCCGGCGGATACCGGGGCCTTGTGAATGGGTTTCTGAATTACTCCGCCTTGGTAGCGGTGTTGCCGTCGATGGTCCACTTCTCGGCGCCTGCGCCGGCCCAAACCTGGCCAAAGGCGCCCAGCTCTTCCTCACTGGGAGCGGTGACAGTCAGCGCGGTGCCGTCCTCGCTTAGGGTGTAGGTAAAGCCGTCCCGCTCCATCCCGTAGGAGGGGAAGCTGACCTTCATGTTGGTCTCGTCCAGGAGGATCAGCACCAGGTCTCCGGCCTGATAGGCGTTGACCACGCCCACCATGCTCCGGTCCTCGTTGAGGATGTAGGCATGGCTGACGCCGGGCCAAATCTGAGCGGCGTAGCCTTCCAGCTCCCCGGCAGCCTCCAGAATGACCACGCTGCCCACCTGGGTGTAGGTGCAGGGGATGTCGGTGAAGACCTTCAGGTTGGCGGTGCCGTCGGAAGCCAAAGTCAGCTCCGCGGTGGTCTCATTGCCGCCCATGTCAACAGAAGCGGTGTAGGGGGTGTCCTCGCCCACTTCAGGCGCGGCGATGGCGGTGATGTCCTCACAGACGAAGGTGTAGTCCACAGTGTTGGCGCCGTCCAGGCTGCGGCTGTAGGAGAAGGAGGCCTTGTTGCCGTCCATGGTCACTTCCACGGCCTCGCCGCCCACGGAAATGGTGATGGCGTCGTCGGTCTTGGTCCACTTGCCGTCAGCAAACTTATCGTAGCCGGCGTAAAGCAGCAGGGTGCCGTCAGCCTGCAGATAAGCGGTGCCGTTGTTCTCGGCGTCCACGAAGGAGCCGATGTTCTCAGGAGCGGTGAACTCGATCTTATAGGCGGCGATGAAGTCGTCGTCGGTGGCGTAGGTCTTGTTCTCCTTGCCCTCCATGGTCACGTTCCGGGTGTAGGACATGCCGGGGACCACGGGGAAGGTCATTTCAAAGCTGTAGGTACCGGCCACCTCGTAGGCGTAGGCGGTCTGGTTGTTGGACTCGTTGCCCGCCTCGTCCACATAGGCGATCTTGATCTGCAGGCAGGGCACGCCGTCCTTTTCCACTTCCTTCCAGGTACCGGACAGGTAGCTCTGGGTGTAGGAAGGGTTGGAATCGGCGGGAGAGGCGTCGTACTGGCCGAAGGAGTACCGGTCGCAGACGGCGGTTCCGTCGGCGTTCAGGTCCAGCAGGAAGGCCATGTTCATCATGGAGGCGAACTCGCCCTCCTCCTCGTACTTGCCGTAGAGCTGATAGGACTTGTTGGAAGCGGGGGCCTCGGTACCCTTGGTGGTGTCGTTGGAGCCGGTGGTGGTAGTGTTTTCGGTGGGGCCGCAGGCCGCCAAGATGCCCATGAGCATCACGGCCGCCAGGACCAGAGCCAGGAGTTTACGCAGTTTCATTGTGATTTTCCTCCAATTCTTATTTATTGTGTTCCATGAAGGCCGCGGCCACCTGTACCAGGGTAGCCAGGCCAAACACGACCGCGAAAATGAGGGCTAGGGTGAAATTGCCCCCGAAGAAGGGTACGCCGGTGAGTACATCCGCCAGGGGGTAGGCCGACTCCACCAGGTGAATGGCCAGTCCCACACTCAGGCAGCACGTCGCTAGGATGGGGCCGAAGCGGAGGCGGAAGATCTCACAGACCAGGCTCACCAGGCCGCCGCCCAGGGCGAAGCCGAAGGTCATCCAGTCGAAGACCCGGTCCACAGTCTGCCCGGCGGTGACCATGTACACGATCACATACACCACCGCGCCAATGACTGCGGCAGCGGCGCTGCCGGCGGAGAGGTAAAATCCGAAGCGTCTGTCTTTAAGCAGATTTTTCATCGTTTTTCCTCCTCTTTTTTCCATAGGTGTTTACCAGGAACAGCACCAGGCTGGCAGCGGTGAGGACGCCCAGCACTCCATCCAGAGCCAGCATTGCCGGCTTCCACCAGGGCGTGTAGTCCGCCACGGGGACCTCCTTGGCCAGGCCGTTCACCAGGTTGGACCGGCTCATGGTGTACAGGTAATACTTGGCTACCTGCCGGAGCTTGCCCCAGATGAAGCCGTCCCGGTCCTTGGTCAGCAGGTTGGACACCTCGGGCACCCGGCCCGGGTCGTTGTTGAATTGGTTGGTCCCGGCGGTGATGGCGTCGGCCGTGCCCATGTAGGAGGCGGAGTCCTTGGAGGAGTCCGTCATGTTGATGCCGGTGAAGCCCCACTCCTCCCGCAGGACGGTGGTCATGGTGGCATAGTCGGAGGCGGTGGGGATGCAGCCGATCCGGTTATACGCCGTCATGGTGGCCATGGAGTGGCCGGCCTGCAAGCCGCCCTCGAAGCCCTTCAAGGGTCCTTCCCGGTAGGTCTGCTCAGTCATGAAGGTGGCCACGCCGTGGCGGTTGGTCTCCTGGTCGTTGCCGCAGAAGTGCTTGAAGGTGCCCACGCACCCCTTCTGGGCCATGGCCAGGGTCTGGACCTCGCCGCACAGGTAGCTCATGATGGGATCTTCGGAGTAGTACTCAAAGTTCCGACCGGAGTAGGGCGTGCGGTGGATGTTGCCGCCGGGGGCGTAGATCTGCCGGAAACCGATGTAGTAGCTCTCCTCCGCCAGGAAGTCGCCACGGAGCCGGAGCATCTCTTTGCTGAAGGTGGAGGCGGCCAGCATTTCCGCGTTGAACAGGGTGCCGGCCTGGTGACCGTCGGGGCCGTCGCCGCCGGCGTAGCTGGGCATATCGATGGATTCGATCTTGTCCAGGCCCATCTTGTCGCCGGTGATCTGGGCCAGCTCCGTGACGGTGAGCTGATCGATGAAGTCGTCCCACATGGGATCGTCGAAGGGCACATCCTTCATGTCAATGAAGCTGATGCCATTCTCCTGCTTATACTTATAGACGGAGATATCCGTGGCGTCGCTGGGCTTTTCGTACTGGAAGTTCTCCATCAGGTCGGTGATCTCCTCGTTGGCGGTGAGGGTGGCCACCGTGTCCGGGAAGGTGTTCCAATCCGCCCTGGTCAGGTAGGTGACGGTGCCGGGGAGGAAATAGTTGATGTCCCGGTCCTCGAAGTGGTTGGAAACCACCGTGCCAGTGCGCTGGGACACGGCATAGGTCGTGTTGTCCAGGGCCGCCAGGGTGTCCTTGACCACCTTGGCCTTGTCGCCGGAGACGGGATTCCCCTCGGCGTCATACATGCCGGTGACCCCTTGGGCCGCCAGGACATTGTTCAGGGCGTCGTGGGCATCGCTGCCGATGGTGAAGTAGTAATCCCCGGCGTCGAAGACATAGCAGCCCTGCTTGGTCCCATCCGCGCCGTTGACGGCGTTCGCGTCATAGGCGGCGAACAGGTAATCGGAGACCTCCAGCGTCACGGTCTCGCTCTCACCGGAGGCCAGGGGGCCGGTCTTGGCGAAGTCCACGAGCTGGATGGCGCTCTTTTCCGTCTGTCCCTCCTGCCAGGGGAGTTGGACATAGAGCTGGACCACATCCATGGACTTGCCATCAAAGCCGCCGTTGTTGGTGACCTTCACCTGGGCGGTGAGGGTGTGTGCGGTCTTGTCCCAGTTGACGCTGAGAAGCTCCTGGGTGAAGCTTGCATAGCTTTGGCCCGCGCCGAAGGTATAGACCATCTCGTCGGCATAGTTCCAGGCCCCGTTCTGAGAGGCGTAGACGCCCTTCTCCGAGGTCGCGTTGTGCAGGCCCAGGATCTCGTCCTGATACCGGGTCTCATAGTACTTGTAGCCCACATAGATGCCCTCGGCGTAGACCAGGTACTTGTTCTTGTAAAGGCCCGTCAGGTTGGTGAAGGTGAAATCTCCGGCGTTCTGCATCGCGGCGCTGGACAGAGAATCGGCGGCGTAGGTGATCACGTTCCGGCCGGAGGGGTCCGCCTGGCCGTTGAGGATCTTCGCCACGCCGGTCATGCCGTAGTTGCCGGGATAGCCGATCCAGAGGATGGCGTCCACCCCCAGGTCGATCAGCTCCTGGAGCTCCATGGCGTAGCCGGAGTTCAGAACCACAATGATCTTGTCGAATTTGCCAGAGTTCTTGATAAGGTTCAGGGTGTCAAGCTCCTCCGGATGGAGCTTGAGCTCGGGGATGTCCGCCGGGCCCTCCTGCCAGTCGCCCTGGAGGCCGTGGTTCAGGTCGCCCTCCTCGCCGCCGAACCGGCTCATGACGTAAATGGCCGCGTCATTGTAGTCGGAGGCGTAGGAGCTCTCGGTGCCGGCGTAGGCGGAGGCGGGGATTTCCCCGATCAGGCCGGTCTTGGTCCGGTCGGAGGGGGTGTTCACAATGGCGTTATACACCGTGTCGTTGACCCGGACGCCTTCGGCCTTAAGGGCATCGTAGAGGTTGATGCCGGTGTTGGGGGGGCCGCCGGAGCCGCCGTGGTACACGGGGGTGGCGGCGGCAAAGCCGAAGAGGGTGACGGCCGCATCCTTGGCCAGGGGCAGGGCGGCGTTCTCGTTGCGCAGCAGCACAGAGCCTTCGATCTGACTCTCGATCAGGTAGTCCTGCTGGGCCTGGCGCATCTCGTCCATGCTGGCGTAGCTGGACTTATAGTAATTAGTGTCGTCCGTCACCGCCACCGCCGGGGGCAGCGTGCCCAAAAACAGGTTCACATCTCCCTCCCGGGTGAAGGCCAGGCTGGTGCCGAAGCTGGTCAGGCACACGATCAGCGCCAAAAGCGCCGTCATGCCCCGCCATAGATTACTCTTTCCCATGGCGATTCCTCCAAAGGCAGAGGCTTACACGCCGAAGTCGGTAAAGTCGAAGCTGGCGGTCTTCTGGTTGACCTGAATAGTGGTGGTCGTCAGGGTGACGCTCTCCAGATACTGCTGAGCGGTCCAGGGGGTGGCGTTCTCGTCCCGGATGGGCTGGCCGTTGTCGTCATAGCCGGTGGGCGGCACTACCAACTTGCCCATGTTGTCGGTCCAGGCGTCGGTGTCCAGCCAATAAGTCTGGTCGTAGCTCTTGACCACCCGGGTGGGGGCGGACAGGGTCACGTCCAGCAGATCCTCGTCCAGGTCATTGACGGCGCTGGTGTAAGTGCCGTAGATCTTGGTGATGTAGTTCTCCCGCTCGTTGCCCTTGGCATCGTTGGTGCTTTCGGCCAGCTCCAGAGCGGAGAAGGTGGAGGCGGAGATCACCAGGCAGTAGGTGTTGTCGTCCATCAGGGTCAGCTCCTGCTGGGTGAAGGTGGTCAGATAATAGTTGTACTGGGGGCGCATATTCTGGTAGGACAGGTTCGCCGGGGACAGGTAGATCCCGGTGATCTTGCCGCCGGCGGAGCTGCCGCTGTCGCAGGCGCAGAGCAGGCAAACCACCAGACAGGCGGTGAGCAGAAGGCTGATAGTCTTTTTCATTTGGGTTTCCTCCTTAAAGTAGTCCGGGCCAGAGGCCCTTTTATTGGCAGTTTCAGCATACTCCCTCGCCAACCGCAATACAAGGCAAACCGCACAACCTTGCTCTCCCACCGCACAAATTTACTTTTTTCTCAGTCGGTGAATTGACTCTTTTGGACGAGCTTGTTATAATAAATTTGAAATGATCGACGGGGGGATGCCGCTTGTACAAAATCGCCATCGTGGAGGACAGTAAGGACGCCGCCGCCCAACTGGAGGCTGCCCTGCGGCAGTATGCCGCCGAGTACAAGCTGCCCTTTGATATTTCCATTTTTTACAACGCCGTCCCCTTCCTGGAGCGGTACACCGCCGAGTGGGACATCGTGTTCATGGACATTCTGATGCCCCTGATGAACGGCCTGGACGCCTCCCGAATCCTCCGGGAGAAGGACGGGCAGGTGATGCTGATCTTCGTCACCAGTATGCAGCAGTACGCCATCCACGGCTATGAGGTGGAGGCGGCGGATTTCATCGTCAAGCCGATCCGGTACCCGGAATTTAAGCTGAAATTCACCCGCTCTTTCCAGCGGCTCCAGTCCCGGAAGCCCAGCAGCGTAGATATCCTGGTCAAGACGGAAACCGGGGTGGTCCGGCTCTTCTCCCGGCAGATCTCATACGTAGAGGTCCGGGCCCACCACTGCGTCTACCACACCGCCTCCGGCGAGTTCCGGCAGTACCAGACCATGAAAAGCGTGGAGGCCCTGCTGGAGCCCTGCGGCTTTGCCCGGTGCAACAATTTCCTGCTGGTCAATCTGGCCCATGTGACCCGGATCGCGGGCATGAGCGTCTTTGTGGGGGACACGGAGCTGCAGATCAGCCACCCCCGGAAGAACGAATTTACCCGCCGGTTCGAGGAATTTTCAGGGAGCAAAAAATATGGATAAGATTTTCACCCTGCTGGGACCCTCGGTTTTCGACTCCTTTTCCCTGATCATGACCTTTCTGGAGACCCAGCTGTGCATCGCCCTGTTTGCCCGGCACTTGGGACGGCGGCGGCACTTCTTCCTGCGGATCGGGCTGATGTGGATCCTGGGGATCGTAATGAGCTACGGCCTGGGCGTGATCTACTTCAACTACCCTGCCATCTGGATTCGGGTGCTGTGCTACCTGGCGGTGACCGCATACTGCCTGGTCTTCACCTACGGCTGCTTCCAGGACAATTTGGAGGGCGTGCTGCTGGTGGTCTGCGCCGGCACCGCCACCTATCAGGTGGTGAACAAGCTCTATCCGCTCATTCAGAACCTGCTGGGGATCAACGACAAGCTCACCATTTCCCTGATCCACCCGGACTACACCACCCTCCAGGAATGGGAATGGGTCCTGTTTTACGTCTTTCGGATTGCCGCCTTCCTGCTGCTGGCCTATTTCTTCAGCCCCAGGGGAAAGGTGGTCCGAAACAAGCGGACGGAGCGGAACGTGGCACTGCTTTCGGTCTTCATGGTGATCACCGTGAATGTGCTGATCTGCCTGGGCCGGGTCTATGAGTCGGAGAGCATGGCGGTGAGTATGCTCATCAAGGCCTTTAGCATTGATATCAACGCCATGATCCTGTTTTTGTGCGGCTTTGTGTTCCATCAGAACGAGCGGGACCACCAGATGGAGGTGCTGCAGCAGCTCTGGAAACAGGACCAGGCCCAGTTCCAGTCGGTGAAGGCCAGCATGGACGCCATCAATATGAAATGCCACGACTTAAAGCACATCTTCCGCCGGATCGAAGGCAAGCTGAACCAGGAGGAGCTGGACCAGCTCCAGGAGGCCATCACCTTCTATGACGCCAATATCAAAACCGGCAACGAGGTACTGGACGTGGTGCTGTGCGAAAAATCCCTGCTGTGCCAGAAAAACGGTATCCAGTTCACCTGCATGGGCAGCGGGGCGCCCTTCTCTTTCCTTACCCCGGTGCAGACCTACACCATCTTCGGCAACCTGATCGACAACGCCGTGGAGGCGGTGCAGAAGCTGCCGGACCAGGAGAAAAAGGTCATCACCCTGACCCTGCAAAGCACCGGCGGCGGCCTGGAGATCGAGACGTCCAACTATTTCGACGGGATACTCCATACAGACCGTGACGCCCTGGACACCACCAAGCCCGATCAGGCCCGCCACGGCTTCGGCATCAAGAGTATCCAATACATCGCCGCCCAGTATGGCGGCACGGTGGAGACGGCGGTGCAGGAGGATATGTTCTTCCTGAGTATCCACTTCCCTGCCCAAAAACCCACCTAAACGCGCCAAAGCGCAGATCCTCCTTTAGAAGTGGCAAGGTCCCCGGCGAAATTCGCCGGGGACCTTGCCGTGAGGAAGAAAAGGAAGGAAATGATCAGTTGGCAGTAAAGGTGTAGGTGCCCGCGCCGGGCAGGAGGATGCTCCCGTCCTCCGCCACGGTGTACTCCCCGCCGGAAACGGCGGCGGAGCCAAAGGAGGCGGGCAGATAGACGGTGGCGGGGCTGTCAATGGCGGTGACAGTGAGGGTGTTCCCCTCCTTGACCACGGTGATGTTGCCCTTGGGGGTATAGACCGTGCAGCTGAAGCTCTCCAGCAGATCCGAGGGCGCGATCTCATAGGCGGCAAACCCAGCCTCGGTGGGACGGATGCCCGCCACGTATTTACTCAGGATATACATCGGCGCGGCGGACCAGCCGTGGTTAAAGGTGCCGGTGTCGGTGGTGAACTGCTCCCAGAGGGTGTCGTGGTCGTCGGTGAGCATGAAGCCATACCGGTCCAGCATCCGCTGTACCGCCAGGTCCTCCCGGCCCATGACGCACAGGGCCTCCAAAATGTACTTTTCGCAGAAGGGGCTGGCCTGGTAGGTGTTCATGATCACCTGGCAGATCAGATCATAGTCCTCCTCCCCCGCCAGGCCGGACAGCGCCAACAGGGCGTTGGCCCGGTCGTCGATATACTTGCTATCGGGTGACTTGAAGCCCTCGGGGGTATAGTAGGCGTCATGGTAGGCACCCTGGATGGACTCCATCCGCTCCGTCAAGAAGGGCAGATCGTCAGGAATACCCAGGCTCTCCGCCAGGGACTTGGTCAGGCGCAGGGCGTAATAGTAGAAGCCCACCTGGAGCAGGTCCGCGTCGATCCGGTCGCCCCAGTCGTTCCAGATCCAGGAGCCCTCCCGGTATACCGGCAGGCCGTCGGCCATTTCAAAGAGCTTTAGGTAGTTGACAAAGGCGGTATAGTAGACTCCCATGGTCTCGGCGTCGCCGGAGTGGAGATAGTAGTGGTAGGCGCTGGTCATAAAGGCCAGGCTCTGGTTGGGGATCTCCTGGGGCTTGACAGAGGGAGCCCGGCTGGGGATCGCGCCGGAAGAGGTGGTCCAGCCGACACAGGCCAGGATGGCCTTTTTCGTCATGTCGTAGCCCCCCTGGTCGTAGCCGTAGAGGGCCGCGTCGATCTGGTTGGAGGCATCGCCCATGTAGGGGCCCCGCTCTCGCTCGGGGCAGTCCATGAAGGTGTCCCGCATACAGATGGCCACGGTGTTCAGGCTCTCCTGCCAGAGCTGATCCAGCTCCGGATCGGAGGAGGTGAAGCTTCCGGCCCAGGTCCCGTTGAATTCACTCTTCCGGTAGCCCAGGGCGGTGAAGGTCACCCCGGCCTCCGCCTCGATGTAGAGCTTGCTGCCGCTGCGCCAGGGAAGGTTTTCATAGCTTTGGGCCCCGTCCTTGGTCACATAGGTATCCTTGAAGTTGGCCATGCCGTCCTGATCGGTGTAGGAATCGGTGTAGAAGGTCAGCTTCTTCCCGGCGGGGGCTTCCAGCTCAAAATAGGTGGTGAACTGGATGTTGCCGGGAAGCTCCAGCTCCAGCACCGTATCGGAAGTCAGGGTCTGGCCCACATAGTCGGCGGAATTTTCAAAATCCGTGATCCCGGCAAATTTGATGGGCCGGATGATGGCGCTGTACAGGTCGCCAAAGGGCAGGTCCCCGGGCTTGGCCACCAGGGTGGCATCTTCCCAGGCGCTGTCGTCGTACCCGACGTCCATAAAGGGTCCGATGTCGTCGGCAGCGGCGAAATACACGTTCCGCTCCGCCAGCATGGAGGACTGGTCATAGCCCGGATAGTCGGCCCCGGCGGTGACCCGGTTTTTATAGGCAGCGTGGCGGATGGCTTTCCAGGAGCTGTCGGAGATGATCGTCTGGCCGCCGGCCTCCATCTCAAAGAGCAGGCCGGCTTGGTTGTAGTCGTCTCCCTCCTCGTCCTGGGCCACGGGGACGATGGAGCCGTCGCCGGAGCGTCCATTGAAGGCCACCAGCAGCGCGATCACGTTTTCTCCGGCCTTCAGGTCCAGCTCCACGGCGTCATAATAGCTGTCATAAGGCGTTGGGCCCCGCTTCAGCGAACCGTCCAGCACCACCATTTCCCCGTTGACCCAGAGGGTGTACTTGTCCACGGCGGAAATATAGGCCGTGGCCTGGGTATCGGCATCCAGGTTGACGGTCTTGCGGAAGGCAACGTAGCTGTCGTCCGAGCTGCTCTTGGTCCAGATCCAGTTGGCGGTCCAATCGGTTTTCTTATAGCTGTCGATGGCAGCGGTGTAAAGCAGGTCTGATTTGTCGGGCTGGCCCCGCTCCGGCACCCCGGCGGGCTGGGCAGGCTCTGTCCCGGCAGTGGTCCCACCGGTAGTCTGGGTGGGGCCCTGTTGAACATTGCAGGCGGTCAGCAGCAGTACCGCCGCCAGAAGCAGACTGAAAACGCGGGCGATCCGTTTGTTCATAGGGTTCTCCTCCTTCTTTTTTTCCATTGTTATTTTAGCACCCGCGCCGATACAAAGAAAGGAAAACCGCACAACCTTTCCTTCCTGCCGCACAAGCTTTGCCCCCGGACTTCCCGGGGCAAAATTGACGCCCCCAGGGCGGCAAACTCTGCAAGGCTTTTTTGACATGCTAAGGCCCGAAAGGAAACCTTTCGGGCCTGCATTTGATGGGACCGCCCTATTTTCGACAGGGTGCTGCAATGGTTATTCCAAAAGAAAGGCGTGGAAATCCACGGTCCCCTCCCCCTGGAACCGGAAGTACAGGGCCTTGACGCCGCTGCCCACGTCCAGGGCGCCGATGAACCGGTCCTTGTGCCCGGAAGTCTCCACTGGGATCACGCAGCCGGTCTCAAAATCCGGGGAAGCGGACACCCGCATCTCCCCCCGCCCGGCGCCTCCCAGCTCCAGGGTCAGAGTCCGGGGCCCATCGAAGGTGAAATATTTAAAGCCCGCCACCGCGCCGTCGCGCATATTGGCGATGTACTGGTCCCCATGGTCCTCCCGGTCCTTGCCGGTTTGGGTGAAATAGGGGTGGTCCGCCAGGCGCTTTTGGGGGTTGGGGCCGTCGTACCGGCCCACGCCCTCTTTCGACCACAAATTGCAGGCGATCCGGGCCTCGTACCACCCCCGGCTCTCCAGGGGCCCGCCGTTGAGGCCGCAGCTGGTGACCTCCGCCTGCCGGAAGGAGCCGTCCGGGTTTCGGGTCAGCTTCTCCGCGCAGGCCTGGCGGGAATAGGAATGGCGGTTGGTCTGCCGGTGGTAGAAGATATACCAGTCCTGGCCTAATTGCAACAGGCCGCCGTGGGTGTTGCCCAGGTAGTTGACGGCCCTGCGCTCATCCTCGTTCCCATCCAGGAACAGGTCCCCCTGGTCCACCAGGGTGCCGCCGAAGGTGAAGTCCCCGTCGGGGCGGTGGCTCACGGCGTAGCACAGCTCGTGGTTGTGCCGGGAGGAGTAGACAAAAATGTATCGGTCCCCATCCCGGCGGATGGAGCTGGCCTCGAAAAACTCGTGGTTCGGGAAAGACCCGGGGCCCTCCTTGGGGAAAATCACCTTGGGCTCGGTCTTGATGGTCACCATGTCCGGCTCCAGCTCCAGCACCACGCCGCCGTCGTTGCGGAGCTTCCTCCCGCCGGTGACGATGGCGGGGGTGGGGGTGTAGAAGCCGGAGTAGAGCCAGATCCGCCCGTCGTCATCCGCTAGGACGCCGGGATCGAAGGGGAACTGGTCCCCCTTCCGCCGGCCCCAGATGGTGCCGTCCTTGTAGTGGACGTGGCCCAGAAATTCATATTGCCCCGCCGGGGTGTCGCACACCGCCACCCCCATGACGCCCATGAAATCAAAGGCATAATAGAGGTAGTACCGCCCATCCGGTCCCCGGCACACATCCGGGGCGAACAGGAGGCGCAGGCCCAGCTTATTTTTGGGGTCCTGCATTTTCCGGTAGATGACGCCCTCGTACCGCCAGTCGGACAGGTCCTCCACCGGGGCGGACCAGCAGACATAGTCGTTGACGCAGAAAATGGGGGCGTTGAACCGGTCGTGGGAGCCGTAGACATACACCCGGCCGCCAAACACATGGGGCTCCCCGTCGGGGATATATTCCCAGCTGGGCAGGTAGGGGTTAAAAACCTGATTTTTCATCCGATACGCCTCCTATTTTAATGTCTATTCTTTTTACGTCTGCCCGTAGTAGGCGTTCTTCCCGTGCTTGCGCAGGTAGTGTTTATCCAGCAGTGCCTGCTGCATGGGCCCGGAGCGGGGATTCAGCAGCATAGCGTGCCAGTCCAGAAAAGCCACTTCCTCCAGCACTACCGCGTTGTGGACCGCATCAATCGCGTCCCTGCCCCAGACGAAGGGACCGTGGCTATGGACGACCACGCCGGGAATTTGGTCGGGATCTTTCCCCGCGAAGGTCTCGACAATGACCTTGCCGGTCTCCTTCTCGTACGCGCCTTTGATCTCCTCCTCCGTCATGGGCCGGGTGCAGGGAATGGCCCCGTAGAAGTAGTCCGCCTGCGTTGTTCCCATAGCGGGGATCTCCATGCCCGCCTGGGCAAAGGTCGTTGCCCAACGGGAATGGGTATGGACGATGCCGCCGCAGCCCGGGAACGCCTTATACAGCTCCAGATGGGTGGGCGTGTCGCTGGAGGGCTTCCATTTGCCCTCCACTACCCTTCCGTCCAGGTCCACCACCGCCATGTCCTCCGGCGTCATGCCCTCATAGGGCACTCCGGAGGGCTTGATGACCACCAGGCCCCTTGCCCGGTCAATGCCCGAAGCGTTGCCCCAGGTGAAGGTCACCAGGCCGTATTTGGGCAGCAGGAGGTTGGCCTCCCACACCTGCCTTTTCAGTTCCTCCAGCATCACAGCACCTCCGTCGCCAGTTTCTCTAAGGGCAGCGCCCTTTTATACTGGGCCAGGAAGGCTTGAAAGCCCCGAATGTCCTCCGGCTCCGCCATCACGGTGCTGGCCCTTGCTCCGGCAAAGACCTTTTGGTCCAGGTAATCCTCCAGGGCCTCCCCCGGCGCTTTCCAGAGCATATAGGCCGCCAGCAGCGCCATGCCGTAGGGGCCGCCCTCACCCGCCGTTTCCATCACAGACACCGGCGCGCCAACGGCGGCGGACAGCATCCGCTGGCCCACCTCCGGCGTCTTAAAGAAGCCGCCGTGGCCATAGAGCTTGTCGATGGGCACTTGCTCTGTCTGTGTCAAAATATCCAGGCCGAGCTTCAGCGTGGCCAGCGCGGAGAGAAGGTGCGCGCGCATAAAGTTCCCCAAGGTGAAGCGGCTGTCCGGCTTTCGGAGAAAGACCGGCCGGCCCTCGTCCAGGTCCGTGACGCCCTCGCCGGAGAAGTAGTTGTAGCTGAGAAGTCCGCCGCAGTCCGCGTCGCCCTCCAGGGCCTTACGGAACAGCTTCGTAAACAGCTCACCCCTGTCTATCGGAACGCCCAGAGTCTCCGCGAATTCGGAGAAGAGATTTACCCAGGCGTTGATATCTGAAGTGCAGTTGTTGCAGTGGACCATGGCCACGGGGAGCCCGGCAGGGGTGGTCACCATATCGATCTCCCGATGGACGCCCAGGGGCCTGTCGGTCACGATCATGGCAAAATCCGAGGTCCCGGCGGAGACATTCCCCGTGCGGACCCGCACGGAATCGGTGGCGACCATGCCGGTGCCCGCGTCCCCCTCGCAGGGGGCGACCGGAATACCCGCTTGGAGGGTGCCGCTGGGGTCTATAAACCGGGCCCCTTCCTCGGTCAATACGCCGCCGCTCTCCCCGGCCACGAGGACCTTGGGCAGAATAGCGAGGAGGTCGATACCCGTCAACGTCTTGAACTTTTGCGCCATGGTTTCATCATAATCCAGCTTTTCGCTGTCGATGGGGAACATGCCGGAGGCCTCGCCGATTCCCACCGCCTTTTCCCCGGTGAGTTTCCAGTGGATATACCCGGCCAGCGTAGTGAGGTAGGCAATATTTTTCACATGGGGCTCGCCGTTGAGGATCGCCTGGTACAGATGGGCGATGCTCCAACGCTGGGGAATATTGAAACCGAACAGCGCTGTCAGCTCCTCAGCGGCCTGGCCAGTGATGGTGTTGCGCCAGGTGCGAAACGCCGCCAACGGCCGCCCATCCTGATCGAAGGGCAGATAGCCGTGCATCATCGCCGACACACCGATGGCGCCCACCGTGGTGAGTTCCATGCCGAGTTTCTCTTTCACATCCGCTTTCAGCGCGGCATAGCAGCTCTCCACGCCGGCGTGGATCTCCTCCATGGAGTAGGTCCACACGCCGTTTACCAGCTGGTTTTCCCACTCATAGTCCCCGGAGGCAATGGGCCGGTGCGCCCGCTCGATCAGCACCGCTTTAATCCTGGTGGAACCCAGCTCAAAGCCCAGGACGGTTTCCTTTAAATCTATCATGCCCAGGGGTTCTCCGTGGGATAGGGCAGGCTCTTGGGCTGGTTGTAGGCAATGTCCGCCACCCCCAGGAATTTGAATACCTCGAACAGGGCCTTGCCGTAGTGGCCGAAGGCAACGGCCCCGTGGTGGGGATAGCGCTTCTGGATGAGGACGTGGCGGTA
>CANRHF010000008.1 GCA_947630345.1 uncultured Oscillospiraceae bacterium
GACACGACCTGGACCTGGCTGGTGCCGTTGGGCAGGTTGATGACCATGGTCTGGGTGGCGTCGAACAGGGAGCCGTACCGCATGCCGATCACGTCGGAGGAGACGATCTCATCGGTGTTGTAGCCGAAGGACTCGTTGGACTCGGCCTTCATCTGGGCGTTGATCTGCTCGACGGTGACAGTGCCTTCCACAACGGCGTTCAGGATGGTGGTGGAGCCGGTGGGGGTGGGTACCCGCTGGGCGGCGCCGATGAGCTTGCCCTTCAGCTCGGGGATCACCAGGCCGATGGCCTTGGCGGCGCCGGTGGAGTTGGGCACGATGTTCACGGCGCAGGCGCGGCTGCGGCGCAGGTCGCCCTTGCGCTGGGGTCCGTCCAGCGGCATCTGGTCGCCAGTGTAGGCGTGGATGGTGCACATAATGCCGGACTGGATGGGGGCCAGGTCGTTCAGAGCCTTGGCCATGGGGGCCAGGCAGTTGGTGGTGCAGGAAGCGGCGGAGATCACGGTGTCCTCGGGCTTCAGGCTGGTGTGGTTGACGTTGTAGACGATGGTGGGCAGGTCGTTGCCGGCAGGAGCGGAGATGACGACCTTCTTGGCGCCGGCATCAATGTGAGCCTGCGCCTTGGCCTTGGAGGTGTAGAAGCCGGTGCACTCCAGCACCACGTCCACACCCAGCTTGCCCCAGGGCAGCTCGGCGGCGTTGGGCATCTTGTAGATGACGATCTTGGTGCCGTCGACAACGATATAGTTGTCCTCGCCCTCGCCCTCATGATAATCAACGGTATGGCCCTGAGCGACGTAGTTGCCCTGGGTGGAATCGTACTTCAGCAGATGGGCCAGCATCTTGGCGGAGGTCAGATCATTGATGGCCACCACCTCATAGCCCTCGGCGCCGAACATCTGGCGGAAGGCCAGACGGCCGATCCGGCCGAAACCGTTGATTGCGACTTTTACAGACATAACTTTTTTCCTCCATTTCAAAACTGACTGCACGCGGCAGCGGGATACGAATTTGATCCGCAATCGATATTTTCACACGGATTCAAGATACATTATACACCAGGGGATTCCCCTTGTAAAGTATTCTCTTGGAAAAAAAGGGAGATTCTTTCAATTCTTTTCCATTTCGGCAAAAAAGGTCCGGATCTCCCCCTCGGTCTTCGGCACATTGCCCTGGAAAAATCCGGCCTTGCCGCCGCCCCGGGCCCCCAGGGCCCGGCTCATAGCCCCGCCCAGGGCCCGGACCCGGTCCGGCTCCCCGGCCAGGCAAAAGCTGTGCCCACCGGATGCGGGAGAGAACGCCGCCGCCAGGGGGCAGCGCTCCAGCAGCGTCTCCGCCAGGGCCCGCACCGACCCGGGGGCCAGCCCGGGCTCGAACACCAACGCCGGGTCCTCCCCGGCTCGCTCCGCCGCCATCGCCCGGAACACCCGCTTTTCCAGCCCCACCGCCCGAAATTTCTCAGCGGCGAGCTGCTCCTTCATCGCCTGCACCGCCCCGGCGGTCTCCAGGGGCTTGGCGGAAAGGGCCTGGGAGATCTGGCGGTTCTGGCCGTAGATCCGCTGGGTATATTCCCAGGCACGGCCGCCGCAGACCATTTCCAGCCGGACGCCCTGGTGGAATTTGACCATGGACAATAGCTTGATCATCCCCACCTCCCCGGTCCGGGCGGTATGCACCCCGCAGCAGGCGCACCGGTCCACCCCGGGGATCTCCACGATCCGCACCGGCCAGTCCAGGCGCTTTTTGGAGCGGTAGGCAAGCCCCTCCAGCTCCTCCGGGGACGGGTAGTACCCCCTGACGGGAAGATTCGCCCACACCGCCTGATTGGCCCGCTTTTCCAGCTCCTCCAGCTCTTTCTGCGGAATGAGGCCGTCAAAATCCACGGTCATGACCTCTTTTCCAATGTGAAAGCCCACATTAGAATACCCATATTTTTGGTGGATCATGCCGGACAGGATGTGTTCCCCGGTGTGCTGCTGCATCAAATCGAACCGCCGCACCCAGTCGATGGCCCCGGAGACCTCCGCGCCCACCTCCAAGGGGGCGTCGCAGAGGTGGATCACGTCCTCCCCCCGCTCCCGGACGGATAGGACCTTCGCCCCGCCCAGGGTTCCCAGATCGCAGGCCTGCCCGCCTCCCTCGGGATAGAAGCAGGTGGCGGTAAGCGCCACCTCCCAGCCGCCTCCGGCGGCCTGGCAGGAAACCACCTGGGAGGTAAAGGCGGTCTGATGGCAGTCGATATAATATTGCTTTTCGGTTGACATGGCTGATCGCTCCTTTGCGCCCATTATAGCGCCTCCGTCGGCCGATTGCAAGGGGCGGCCGCCCAGGATTGACAAAAGGCCCGAAAGAACCTATAATACCCTTGCCGGCTTAGAAAAAAACCGCCCCAGGTATTCCCAGGACGGTGCTACGAAGAGCCTTATTTAATCAAAAACGGGCCGGCGGCTTCCACGAAGCGGTCGAAAGCCTGTTCGTCACAGTCGGCGGTGACGGTGAGGGGGGCAGTGCAGTCCAGGCAGAACATTCCCATGAAGCTCTTGCCGTTAATCTGCTGATTCCCCGCCCCTACCAAAACCGGAAAGGGCTGGACAGTCGCTAAAGAAACAAAATTCTGCACGTCCTGAACGGAGCGGAGCATGATGGTGAATTCCCGCATCGCCTCGCCTCCTTCCGGGAACGAGGACTATTATAGCACGGTTTTTTGAATTTTCAATAGACGCTTTGGACGAAACTAACAAATTTATTCATCTGAAATTGGTGGAATTAACAATGAAGTTTGCCTTTTACACCTTCGGCTGCAAGGTCAATCAGTACGAGACCCAGGCCATGGAACAGCTGCTCGCCCAGAAAGGACACACCCTGGGCGCCTTTGACGGCGACTGCGATTGCTATGTGATCAACACCTGCTCCGTCACCGCCATGGCCGACCGGAAGAACCGCTCCCTGATCCGCCGGGTCCGTAGGGCCCATCCCGGCGCCCTGGTGGCGGTGTGCGGGTGCTACTCCCAGCGGGACCCGGAGGCAGTCCGGGACCTGGGGGTGGACCTGGTGGGGGGCAGCGGGGACCGGGCGGCCTTTGTGGAGGAGCTGGTCCAGGCCGCCGGGGACCGGAAAATCCTGGTGGACAACGCCCTGGCCCGCCGGGATTTTGAACCCCTTCCCGCTGGGGGCCTGGAGTCCCGCACCCGGGCCATGCTCAAGGTGCAGGACGGCTGCCGCAACTTCTGCACCTACTGTGTCATCCCCTATACCCGGGGCCCGGTCCGGTCCGCCACCCAGGCGTGGGCGGCGGCGCAGGCCCAGACCCTGGCGGCCCGGGGCTACCGGGAGATCGTCCTCACCGGCATCGAAATCGCCTCCTGGGGGGTGGACCTGCCGGGAAAGCCCGGCCTGGCGGACCTGACCGCCGCCGTGGCCCAAGCCGCGCCGGACTGCCGGATCCGGCTGGGCTCTCTGGAGCCCCGGTGCGTCACGGAGGAATTTTGCCGGCGCCTGGCGGAGCTTCCTAATCTGTGCCCCCACTTCCATGTGTCCATGCAGTCCGGTTGCGACACCGTTCTGAAGCGCATGGGCCGGAAGTACACCGCCCAGGAATACGCCGAATGTCTGGACCGGTTGCGGGCGCATTTCCCCGGCTGCGGGATCACCACGGACATGATCGTGGGCTTCCCCGGGGAGACGGAGGCGGAGTTTCAGGCCAGCCTGGATTTTATCCGGCGGTGCCGCTTCTCCGCCATGCACATTTTTCCCTACTCCCGCCGCCCCGGCACCCCCGCCGCCCGGATGCCCGGGCAGCTCACCGCCCAGGAAAAGGCCCACCGGGCCAAACGGGCCGGGGAAGCGGCCTCCGAAATGGCCCTGGCCTACCGGGAAAGTCTGGCAGGCAAAACCCTGGAGGTGCTTTTCGAGGAACGGTCCGGGGAATTAGAGACCGGCCACGCCGGCAATTTCGTCCGGGTCTACGCCCCCGGGGAGGGTCTGCGCAACCAGCTCCGGGCAGTGGAGATCCTCCGGCCCTGGGAAGACGGCGTCCTGGGGCGAATTGTAAACCAAATTGAATAAAAATAGTTGACAATTCCCTCCGGCTGTGGTATGCTACCGGCCGAAGGGGGGAATGTGCCGTGAAACTCAAGGATCTGGCCCTGTGCGGGGTCTTTGCCGCCGTGCTGGCGGTGTGCGCCTGGATCAGCCTGCCGGTGCTGGACATCGCCTTTACCATGCAGACCTTTGGGGTGTTTCTGACCCTGGAGGTTTTGGGCGGTCGGCGGGGATGCCTGACGATTTTGGTCTATCTGCTTCTTGGCGCGGTGGGCGCGCCGGTTTTTTCCGGGTTTCAAGGGGGCCTGGGGGCCCTGCTGGGGGTGACGGGGGGCTACCTCTGGGGCTTTTTGGCCACCGGGTTGACGTACTGGGCCATGACGGCAGCTCTGGGCCCCCGCCTGTGGGTCCGGGTGGCGGGTCTGGCGCTGGGGTTGCTGGCCTGCTACACCTTTGGCTCCGCCTGGTTCCTGCTGCTCTACGCCGTCCGGGGGGAGGCCCTGGCGCTGGCCGCCGTGCTTAGTAAGTGCGTGATCCCCTATCTGATCCCCGACGGCTGCAAACTGGTTTTGGCCCTGATTTTGGCCAGGCGGCTTCGGCCGGCGTCGCCGAAAGTCGCCGTCTGATAGAATAGAAATCCCGTTTTCGCATAGATTGTCCTTAGGAGGGATGATCATGCAAAGACGGGATATTTTATTGATTTTGGCGGCGGTTTGCGCCCTGGCGGCGCTGGTGCTGGTGCAGGTGGGCAGTCAGGCCACGGTGGCCACCGGCTCCTGGGGCCTGAGCTTCCGCCAGGAGGGCCAGCCTCCCGTGGGGCCGGCCAACGCCGACACGCTGAAAAAATACGACGCCGTCTACCTGGGGGACACGGAGCAAAAGGTTTTGTACCTGACCTTCGACGCAGGGTATGAAAACGGCTGCACCGCCCAGATCCTGGACGTACTCAAAGCCCACAACGCCCCGGCGGCCTTCTTCCTGGTGGGGAATTATATCGAAAAGAACGCCGATCTGGTGCGGCGGATGGTGGCGGAGGGGCACACCGTGGGCAATCACACCATGCACCACTACAATATGAGCAAGCTGGACTCCATGGAGACCTTTTCCAAAGAGCTGACGGATCTAGAGGCCCTGTTCCAGGAGGTGACGGGGAAGGAGATGGCCAAATTCTATCGCCCGCCCCAGGGGATCTACAGCCAGAAGAATCTGGAGATGGCACAGGAGCTGGGGTACAAGACGGTTTTTTGGAGCCTGGCCTATGTGGACTGGAAGCAGGACGACCAGCCCACCCGGGAGGCGGCCCTGGCCAAGCTGCTGCCCCGGGTCCACAACGGGGCGGTGATCCTGCTCCACTCCACGTCCAAAACCAACGCGGAGATTTTGGATGAGCTGCTGACCAAATACGAGCAGATGGGCTACCGCTTCGGGAGCATCCAGAGGCTGTTCCAAGAAGGATAACAGGAGATTCTTCCTTTTAATTTCTAATGCGTACCACGCTGTGGTTGCTCCCCCGACCCCTGCCGGGGGCCTTACTTTCTTGTTTCGGCAAGAAAGTAAGCAAAGAAGCCGACCAAAGGGGCGCTTCGAGCAAAGGCGCCCCCTTTGGAATCCCCCGCCGCTCCCCAGTAATGCCAAGCTATGGAGAATATTTGTGGGCTTACGGCTTTCTAACGTAGATATGCAAGATTTTAGGTGCAGCGTGAAAAATGGTGCGCTGCGTTGACAGTTGCACTGCCAGTAAATGGCGGTTGCACCAAAATAGAAGTAGAAGACTTGCTAACACTCCACTGCACCAATTTAGAAACTCCACTAGTAGAACCTATCAATCAGCGCTTGGCAGAATTTGGAACGCTGCACAAAAGGTTTCGCAAATTCACGGTAGACGGGCCGTAGGCCGCCACCGAATTCCCCCCCAGCGCCTCCGGCGAGGCGGCGGGAGGTCCTTAAGGGGTGGTGCTCCGCGCAGCGAATCTAAAATATTTATGATTGCCGGTGGCAATCATACCTTAACAAACGCCTTTGCTCGAAGCGCCCCCTAAGCCGACTTCTTTGCCCACTTTCTTGCTCGGCGGCAAGAAAGTGGGTCCCCCGGAAGGGGCCGGGGGAGCAGTGCCGGTGCGGAACGCACCAAAATAAAAAGGCAGGCAGGAGGATTTTCCTCTTTGCCCTCTGTACATAAAAAGTTTATAATCCACCCCTTGACAAGAGGGAAAAACGGTTGTATAGTATGTTTAGCACTCAGGAGGAAAGAGTGCTAAGAAAGGAGCCCGTCATGGAACTTTCCGAACGGAAAAAGAAGGTGCTGCGTTCCATCGTAGACCTTTATATCCGGGGCGCGGAGCCGGTAGGCTCCAAGGCCGTGGCGGAGCTGCCGGACATGAATTACTCCTCCGCCACCATCCGCAACGAGATGGCGGAGCTCACCGCTATGGGCTACTTGGAGCAGCCCCACACCAGCGCCGGGCGGGTCCCCTCCGCCGCGGGCTACCGGCTGTATGTGGACGAGCTGATGTCCGACTACCGGCTGAGCCTGGACGAGACCCGGTCCATCAGCACCGCCATTGAGGAAAAGATGCAGCGGATGGACAAGCTGGTGGAGAAGGTGGCCAAAATGGTCAGCCAGGCCACGGATCTGCCGGCCATCTCCATGGCCTCCCGGCAGGGGGTGGTGACCGTCAAGCGGTTCGATCTGATCCTGGCGGGCCAGGGCAGCTTCATTTTGGTGCTGCTGCTCTCCACCGACGAGGTGGTGAACAAGCTGATCAAGCTGCCTTTGGAAGTCAGCGAGGCGGACTTGAAGCTCCTGGGCGCGGCGCTGAACGCCGCCGCCACGCTGATTCCCGCCGGGGAATTTACCCAGAGTCTTTTCGACCGGGTGATGGGCGCGGCGGGAAGCGCCGCCAGTCTGGCGCCGGTAGTTCTGGAATTTACCTTGGAGACCCTTCGCCGGCCGGGCAACACCAGCATTATGGTGACGGGGCAGCACCGGCTGCTGGATCAGCCGGAGTACCGGGACGTGGACAAGGCCCAGCGGGTTTTAACCAGCTTGGACGAGGAGACTCTGGCGAATCTGCCGGATGTGATCCGGAATGAGAACGGCACCCAGGTTTTGGTGGGGCCGGAGAATGTGGCTCGGGAGCTAAAGGACACCAGCGTGGTGGTGACCAAGTTCGACATTGGAGACGGAATGCAGGGCATGATCGGCGTGGTTGGTCCCACCCGGATGGATTACGCCAAGGTCACGGCCCGGCTGAGTTATTTCGCGGAAAGCCTCTCCAAGCTATTTGCCAAGCCGGAGCAGAAGCAGCTGCCGGAGAGCGGAGAGGATCCGAAGGAGGCATAGACGTGTCAAAAAAGGATAAAGAGAAGAAGCAGCCTGTTCCCGAAGCCAAGGAGGCCGAGGCGCCGGCTCCCGAGGAGAAGACCCCAGAGCCGCCTCAGGAAGCTCAAGAGGCGGCTCCGGAAGCGCCCAAGCCGGACCCCTGGGAGGAAAAATACAAGGCCCTTTACGACTCCCATCTGCGGCTGGCGGCGGAGTATGACAATTTCCGCAAGCGCAGCCGGAAGGAGCAGGATCAGAGCTACACCAACGGCAAGTCCGACGCCATTTTGAAGCTGCTGCCGATTTACGACAATTTGGAGCGGGCGCTGAACCAGCCCACCCAGGACGCGGCCTACAAGAAGGGTGTGGAGCTGACCATGACGGAGCTGGTGAAGATCCTCACGGGTCTGGGGGTGGAGATCTTCGGGAAGCCCGGAGAAACCTTTGACCCGCAGCTCCACAACGCGGTAATGCATCTGGAGGACGAGGCGTTGGGGCAGAACGAGATCGTTCAGGTCTTCCAGAAGGGCTTCAAGCTGGGGGACAAGATCGTTCGTTTCGCCATGGTCCAGGTCGCCAACTAACAGCGTGCCGCTGTTGTCAATGCGTGCGCCAGTCTGGCAATAGTCGTTCTATCTGCTGGGCTCGCTCGGTATCGTTTTTGCGGAGCAAATCGAAACATTGTAAACAACATCTTTCATATATATTTATTTAAGGAGGAAATTAAAATGAGCAAGATTATCGGTATTGACTTAGGTACTACCAATTCCTGTGTGGCCGTTTACGAGGGCGGCGAGAGCGTCGTCATCCCCAACGCCGAGGGCAACCGCACCACGCCTTCCGTGGTGGCGTTCTCCAAGACCGGCGAGCGGATGGTGGGCCAGGTGGCCAAGCGCCAGGCCGTGACCAACGCCGACCGCACCGTGTCTTCCATCAAGCGCCACATGGGTGAAAACTACCATGTAAACATCGACGGCAAGGGCTACACTCCCCAGGAGATCAGCGCCATGATCCTTCAGAAGCTGAAGACCGACGCCGAGGCCTATCTGGGTCAGACCATCACCGAAGCGGTGATCACCGTCCCCGCCTACTTCTCCGACTCCCAGCGCCAGGCCACCAAGGACGCCGGCAAGATCGCCGGTCTGGACGTGAAGCGGATCATCAACGAGCCCACCGCCGCGGCCCTGGCCTACGGTCTGGACAAGGAAAGCTCCCAGCGGATCATGGTCTATGATCTGGGCGGCGGCACCTTCGACGTGTCCATCCTGGACATCGGCGACGGCGTCATCGAGGTTCTGGCCACCGCCGGCGACACCCACCTGGGCGGCGACGACTTCGACCAGCGGATCATCAACTATCTGGTGCAGGACTTCAAGCGCAGCGACGGCATCGACCTGTCCGTGGACAAGGTGGCCATGCAGCGTCTGAAGGAGGCCGCCGAGAAGGCCAAGATCGACCTGTCCGGTCTGACCGCCACGGAGATCAATCTGCCCTATATCACCGCCGACGCCACCGGCCCCAAGCATCTGAACGTGAATCTGACCCGGGCCAAGTTCAATGAGCTTACCGCCGATCTGGTGGAGAAGACCATGGGCCCCGTCCGCCGGGCCATGTCCGACGCCGGGCTCTCCGCCAATGACCTGAACAAGGTCCTGCTGGTGGGCGGTTCCACCCGGATCCCCGCCGTCCAGGAGGCCGTGAAAAAGATCACCGGCAAGGACGGGTTCAAGGGCATTAACCCCGACGAGTGCGTGGCCCTGGGCGCGGCCATTCAGGGCGGCGTTCTGACCCAGGAGGTCAAGGACGTGGTGCTGCTGGATGTAACGCCGTTGTCTCTGGGCATTGAGACCATGGGCGGCGTGTTCACCCGGCTGATCGACCGGAACACCACCATCCCTGTGCGGAAGAGTCAGATCTTCTCCACCGCCGCCGACGGCCAGACCACCGTGGAGGTCCATGTCCTCCAGGGCGAGCGGGAGATGGCCGCCTACAACAAGACTCTGGGCCGGTTCCAGCTCAACGGCATCGCGCCGGCGCCCCGGGGCGTGCCCCAGATCGAGGTCTCCTTTGACATCGACGCCAACGGCATTGTGAACGTATCCGCCAAGGATCTGGGCACCGGCAAGGAGCAGCAGATCTCCATCACCGCCTCCACCAACCTGAGCAAGGAGGACATCGACAAGGCCGTTCACGAGGCCGAGCAGTACGCCGCCCAGGACAAGGCCCGCAAGGACGAGGTGGACACCCACAACGCCGCCGACCAGGTGATTTATCAGACGGAGAAGACCCTGGCCGATCTGGGCGGCAAGATTACGGAGCAGGAGAAGTCCGAGATCCAGTCCGCCGTCGACAAGCTCAAAGAGCTGAACAAGGGCACCGACATCGCCGCCATCAAGGCCGCCACCGAGGACGTGCAGAAGGCCTTCTACAAAGTCTCCGAGAAGCTGTACCAGCAGTCCGGTCCTCAGGGCGGCGCCCAGGGCGGTCAGAAGCCCGGCGACGACGGCGTGGTGGACGCCGATTACGAGACCGTCGATTGATTTTCAGCGATTCCATGCCAGACGAGAGGGGCGGCGCGGCCGTCCCTCCCGTTAGCGTTGTTTAAGGGGTAAGGCACATGGCAGAAAACAAGCAGGATTATTATGAAGTGCTGGGGGTGGAAAAGACCGCCAGCGCCGACGAGATCAAGCGGGCCTATCGGAAGAAGGCCATGCAGTATCACCCGGACCGGAACCCGGGGGATAAAGAAGCGGAGGAAAAATTCAAGGAGGTGGGGGAGGCCTATGAGGTCCTCTCCGACCAGGACAAGCGGGCCCGGTACGACCAGTTCGGTTTCCAGGGCGTAGACCCCAACTTCGGCGCCGGCGGCTTCGGCGGCGGCGGCTTTGAGGGCTTCAGCGGCTTTGGAGACCTGGGGGACATTTTCGGAGAATTTTTCGGCGGCGGGACCGGCCGCCGGGCCTCCGCCAACGCCCCCCGCCGGGGTGAAAACGTGATGACCCGGCTGGAGCTGACCTTCGAGGAGGCGGCCTTCGGCTGCGAGAAGGAGGTCTCCGCCCAGCGGATTGAGAACTGCGCCGCCTGCAACGGCACCGGCTCCGCCGACGGGGTGCTGGAGACCTGCGCCAACTGCCGGGGCACCGGCCAGGTGCGCACCACCCAGAATTTCATGGGCATGAGCATGCAGTCCACCACCGCCTGCCCGGTGTGCGGCGGCCGGGGCAAGACCTTTAAAAGCCCCTGCTCCACCTGCCGGGGCCGGGGCAAGGTGCGGCGGACCAAGAAAATCCTGGTCCACATCCCCGCCGGGGTGGACGAGGGCCAGAGCGTCCGGGTCCGGGGCGAGGGCTGCGTAGGCGCCAACGGGGGGCCCAGCGGCGACCTGCTGGTCCAGGTGGAGTTCCGGAAGCATCCCATTTTCACCCGGGAGGACGAGGACGTGCTGTGCGAGGTGCCCATCACCTTTACCCAGGCGGCCCTGGGCGCCCAGATCCAGGTGCCCACCCTGGACGGGCCGGAGACCTTCGATCTGCCGGAGGGCACCCAGACCGGGCGGGAGTTTGTGATCCCCGGCAAGGGTATCCCGGAGATCGGCAATGCCCGCCGCCGGGGCAACCACCGGTTCACCGTGGTAGTGGAGACCCCCACCCGCTTAAACCGAGAGCAGAAGGAGCTGCTGCGGAAGCTGGAGGAGAGCCTGGACGGCCGCTCCAGCCCCAAGCGGAAGAAATTTTTGGGACTGTTCGACTGAGGAGGAGCTATGAAACGGGCGGATTACATCAGCTGGGACGAATACTTCATGGGCATCGCCATGCTGGCGGCCCGCCGAAGCAAGGATCCCAACACCCAGGTAGGGGCGTGCATCGTCTCCCCGGACAATATCATCATCTCCACCGGCTATAACGGCATGCCCAAGGGCTGCTCCGACGACGAGTACCCCTGGGACCGGGAGGGCGAGGCCACCAAGTACCCCTATGTGGTCCACGCGGAGCTCAACGCCATCCTCAACGCCAGCGGCCGGGACCTGCGGGGCAGCCGGCTGTATGTGGCCCTGTTCCCCTGCAACGAGTGCGCCAAGGCCATCATTCAAAGCGGCGTCAAAGAGGTGCTCTACCTCTCCGATAAATACGCCGACTCCATGGCCACCCTGGCCTCCAAGCGAATGCTGACCTCGGCGGGGGTGAAATTCACCCAGCTTTTCCCAAAAACCAAGTCCATCGTCCTGGATCTGACGGCGGAAGAACTCCGCCAGAAGTCGGAAAAATGACCTTCCTCGCGCCCCGGGCACAAAAGCCCGGGGCGTTGCTTTTCGCTTAAAAAAGACTTCAATTTTTTCCGGAAACCCATTGACTTTTTCAACAAAAAGTGCTATCCTTGTTTTCGGTACTAAAGTACCGAATACGGTGCGGCGCGTCAACCCAACGGCAACCCGCATACATCCTGTAGGCCCCGGGCCATATAACGGCAGGGGTACATTGATACAAGGAGAGATGCAATCATGGAATTCAAAACCGACATCGAGATCGCCCAGGAGACCCCCATGCTCCCCATTACCGAGATCGCTAAGACCGCCGGCGTGGACGAGAAGTACCTGGAGCAGTACGGCAAGTACAAGGCAAAGGTAGACTACAACATCCTCAACGAAGTCAAGCGTCCGGACGGCAAGCTGATCCTGGTGACCGCCATCAACCCCACCCCCGCCGGCGAGGGCAAGACCACAACCACCGTGGGCCTGGCTGACGGTATGCGGAAGATCGGCAAGAACGTGCTGGTGGCCCTGCGGGAGCCCTCCCTGGGACCGGTCTTCGGCGTGAAGGGCGGCGCCGCCGGCGGCGGCTATGCCCAGGTCGTCCCCATGGAGGATATCAACCTCCACTTCACCGGCGACTTCCACGCCATCGGCGCGGCCAACAACCTGCTGGCCGCCATGTTGGACAACCATATCTATCAGGGCAACGCCCTGAACATCGACCCCCGGCAGATCACATGGCGCCGCTGCGTGGACATGAACGACCGGCAGCTCCGCTTCGTGGTGGACGGCCTGGGCGGCAAGGCCAACGGCACCCCCCGTGAAGACGGGTACGACATCACCGTGGCCTCCGAGGTCATGGCCGTTCTGTGCCTGGCCTCCGACATCAACGACCTGAAGGCCCGGCTGGCCCGGCTGGTGGTCGCCTACACCCGGGACGGCAAGCCCGTCACCGCCGGCGACCTGAAGGCCCAGGGCGCCATGGCGGCCCTCTTAAAGGACGCCCTGAAGCCCAACCTGGTCCAGACTCTGGAGCACACCCCCGCCTTCGTCCATGGCGGCCCGTTTGCCAACATCGCCCACGGCTGCAACTCCGTCACCGCCACCAAGATCGCCATGCGTCTGGCGGACTACACCGTTACCGAGGCCGGCTTCGGCGCCGACCTGGGCGCTGAAAAGTTCCTGGACATCAAGTGCCGCATGGCGGGCCTGAAGCCCAACTGCGTGGTGCTGGTTGCCACCGTCCGGGCCCTCAAGTACAACGGCGGCGTGCCCAAGGCCGAGACCGGCAAGGAGAACCTGGAGGCCCTGGAGAAGGGTCTGCCCAACCTGCTGCGGCATGTGGAGAACATCACCCAGGTCTACAAGCTGCCCTGCGTGGTGGCCATCAACCGGTTCCCCCAGGACACCGAGGCCGAGCTGGCCCTGGTGGAGCGCAAGTGCAAGGAGCTGGGCGTCAACGTGGCGCTGTCCGAGGTTTGGGCCAAGGGCGGCGAGGGCGGCATCGCCCTGGCCAAGGAAGTTGTTCGCCTCTGCGAGCAGCCCAACGACTTCACCTACTCCTACGAGCTGGATATGTCCATCAAGGAGAAGATCGAGGCCATCGTGAAGAAGATCTACCATGGCGACGGCGTGACCTTCACCGCCAACGCCGAGAAGCAGATCAAGACCCTCACCGACCTGGGCTACGATCATATGCCCATCTGCATGGCCAAGACCCAGTACTCCTTCACCGACGACCAGACCAAGCTGGGCGCCCCCACGGGCTTCACCGTGACCGTCCGGAACGTGAAGGTCTCCGCCGGCGCCGGATTCCTGGTGGCCCTGACCGGCGAGATCATGACCATGCCCGGCCTGCCCAAGGTCCCCGCCGCCGAGCGGATCGACGTGGACGAGACCGGCAAGATCTCCGGCCTGTTCTAAACTCTACTCAACCATAGCCTTTGGCCCCGCTGCCGCGGGGCCAAAGATTTACAAAAAGGAGTGCATACTTATGGATATGACCAAGGAATCCTGCCGGAAATTTGTGGAGGTCCTGGCGTCCAACGCCCCCGCCCCCGGCGGCGGCGGCGCGGCGGCCCTGGTGGGGGCCATTGGCACGGCTCTGGGCAACATGGTAGGGTCTCTGACCGTGGGGAAGAAGAAATACGCCGCCGTGGAGGCGGAGATCGTGGCCCTGCAAAAAAAGTGCGACGCCCTCCAGACGGAGCTGTTGGACCAGGTGGAGGCTGACGACATCGGCTTCGTGCCCCTGGCTAAGGCCTACGGCATCCCCAAGGACGATCCCAACCGGGACGCCATTTTGGAGGAGGCCACAGTGACGGCCTGCGCCGTCCCCATGCACGTGATGGAGCTGTGCTGCCAGGCCATCGACGCCATCGCCGTGTTCGCCGAGAAGGGCTCCCGGCTGGCGGTGTCCGACGCCGGGTGCGGCGCGGCCTGCTGCAAGGCGGCCCTCCAGGCGGCCAGCCTGAATGTGTTCATCAACACCAAGAGCCTGAAAAACCGGGAGACAGCCCAGGCCCTCAACGACAAGGCCAACGCCATGCTGGACAAATACTGCCCCCTGGCGGATGAGATCTTCGCCCAGGTTCGGGCCAATTTTTAAGGAGGAACTATGGCAAAGCTGCTTTTAGGAAAAGAAGTTACCGACGCGATGAACAGCGAGCTGTCTCAGCGCGCCGCCGCCCTGCGGGAAAAGGGCGTGGAGCCCACCCTGGCCTTTCTGCGGATCGGGGAGAACCCCAGCGATCTGAGCTATGAAAAGGGCGCCACCAAGCGGGCCGAGCTGGTGGGCGTTCGCACGGTGAAGCGGGTACTGCCCGCCGACGCCTCGCTGGAGCAGGTCCTTTCCGCCATCGACGAGCTGAACGCCGACGAGACGGTCCACGGCGTGCTGATGTTCCGGCCCCTGCCCAAGCATTTAAAGGCGTACAACGACCTGATCTGCAACCGCTTGGACCCCAAGAAGGACGTGGACTGCATGACGGACCTGTCCAACGCGGGGGTCTTCGAGGGCCGCTCCGACCTGGGCTTCGCCCCCTGCACCCCCCAGGCGTGCATGGAGATTCTGGACTACTACGGCATCGACTGCAAGGGCAAGAACGCGGTGGTCATCGGCCGGAGTCTGGTGGTGGGCAAGCCCGCCGCCATGATGCTCATGGGCAAGAACGCCACCGTGACGGTCTGCCACACCCGGACGGTGAACACCGCCGCCATCGCCAGCAAGGCGGACATCCTGGTGACCTCCGCCGGGGTGCTGGGGAGCCTGACCAAGGACTTCGTAAAGCCCGGCCAGGTGGTCATCGACGTGTCCATCAACTGGGACGAGAACAAGCCCAACAGCAAGGGCGGCAAGGGCGCCATCGCCGGCGACGCCGTCTTTGAAGAGGTGGAGCCCATCGTGGCCGCCATTACGCCGGTACCCGGCGGGGTAGGCAGCGTGACCACCTCCGTGCTGATGAAGCACGTGGTCGTCGCCGCCGAGCGGGCCGCCGGCTGCTAAGAAAAGTCCCCGCGGGGAGCGGGCGAGGGCAGTTTTTTCCTGCCTACCTTCTTATTTCTGTGCATCCCACGCTGTGAATGCTCCCCCGGCCCCTTCCGGGGGAGGTACTTTCTTGCCGCCGAGCAAGAAAGTACCCAAAGAAGTCGGCTTAGGGGGCGCTTCGAGCAAAGGCGCCCCCTTAAGGACCCCCCGCCGCTCCCCAAAAGTGCAGATAAATGGCGTACAGTTGTGGGCTTACGACTTTGTAAAGTAGGCATTCAAATCCTTCTTCCCCGGCAGAAATAAAGTTAAAAGACCATCTTTTCGATCTCAATGGAGGCGAGATCATGAAAAAACTGAAAGAACTCCCGGAGTCCGATTTTCTAAAGCTCTTTTTCGCTTTTATTTCCCTATCCTTCCTGGTGGGGGCCGTGTGTATGCCGGACCGGGCGGACATGTTCGCGGGCCTCGGGCGTATCGTCTCCTCCCCCAGCAAGCTGTCCCTGAACACCTTCGCTGTAGGCGGCGCGGCGGGCACCTTCCTCAATATGGGCCTGGTGGCCCTGGCCTCCACGGCCCTATTCCAGTTTTGCGGGGCCAAGCCCAATAACGTCTCCACCCTGGCCTTTCTGCTGACCCTGGGCTTCTCCGGCTGGGGCATCAACATCGTGAATATGTGGCCCGGGGTCCTGGGCGTGTTCCTGTACTGCCTGGTGAAAAAAGCCGCCCCCGGCTCCATGGTGGGCGCCATGCTCTTTTCCACCGGCCTGGCCCCCCTGTTCTCCGATCTGATGCTCCGCTATCCCGGCGCGGAGGTGGTGGGCTTCCAGCCCCTTGGAATTCTCCTGGCCGTGGCCATCGGCCTGGCGGTGGGCTTCTTCCTGCCCGCCGGCATCGCCTACGCCCCCAAGGTCCACCACGGCTTCGTCCTCTACTCCGCCGCCCTGCCGGTGGGCATGACGGCCTTCCTGCTCCAGGGCGCGCTGTACAAGACCATGGGCGTCGACGTGCCCGCCCTGACCACCGAAGCGGGCAGCCATCCCCTGGCGGTGAATGTATTCTGCCTGGTTCTGTTCGGGCTGTGTATCGCGGGAGCCTTCCTCCTGGGCTGCAAGCCCAAGGACTATTGGGAAGTGCTGAAGGACCGGGAGATGTCTGTCAGCGTCTCCGGCAAATTCGGGACCGCCGCCATGCTGATGAACATGGGCGTCTACGGCCTGTTCATCCTGGCCTACTACAACCTGATCGGCGCCACCTTCTCCGCCGTGACCCTGGGCGTCATTTTCTGTATGCTCTGCTGCGGCAACTCCGGCTCCAATCCCCGGACGGTGCTGCCCCTGCTCCTGGGCTATGTGGGGGCCTCCTTCCTGTTCATGGGCCTGTCCACGCTGGCCGGCGGGAACTTCGCCCAGGCCATCAACGCCCAAGCCATCGTGGTGGGGGCCTGCTTCTGCAACGGCCTGTCCCCCATCGTCCGGAAGTACGGCTGGCAGTACGGCATTGCCGCCGGGGTGCTGCACTACTGCATCGTCACCACCGTGCCCAACCTCCACGGTGGCTTCTGCCTGTACAATGGCGGCCTGACCTCCTGCCTGGTGTGCCTGATCTTCGTGCCGGTTTTGGAGAACCTCTGCAAAACCCACGAGGAACGCCTTTCGGCAAAAGCGTAAAACACCGGCTCCCCAAAATTTGGGGAGCCGGAATTTTTATCGCGCCTCGGTATTGCTCAGGAACCGGTAGCCGGTCCGGCTCTCATAGCGCAGGGTCCGCATGGAGAAGACCATCTCCTGGCCGTCCCGGGTGTAGAACAGCCGGACCACCCCGGTCTGGGGATTGTAGTCCCCGGCGGTGAACACCGGGGCCGGAGCCTCCTCCGACGGGGTCAGGGGCAGATAGTAGCAGTCCGTCTCCTCCAGGTAGCGCAGGCCCTTGGCCTCCGTCAGGCCCAGATACCGGTCCAGCACCTCCGCCACCCGCTCCGCCGGAAGCCGGAGCCAAACGGTGTCCTCCTCCCCCAGAAGGTACCGCTCCACATGGTCCGCAGTGCCCTCCTCCGGGAAGCCCCAGGCAAAGAAGCGGGTCAGATCCAGCTCCTCCGGCGAGGTGAAGGTACAGCCCAGGGCGGCGGCGTAGTAATTGCCCGGCTGGCGGCCGTAGGGGGCGGAGATCTGGGTGAACAGGAGCTGATAATTTTCCAGCTCCTCCGCCGTCATAGAATGGATCTCCGGCTCGATGGACAGGCCGCTGTTGTCATAGGTCATGGGCCAGCCGTAGTCCCAGGGGGAGTAATTTTTGGCGTCGGGGGAGAAGTGGTCGTGGGACAGGTCCTTTTCCCCGAACCAGCAGTTGTCAATGACCCCCAGCTCCACCGTCTCCTCTCCGGTGCGGGTGTCCAACCGGGACCGGAGCAGGGGCCGCTTCTCGGACCCGAACTGAAGGGCCCAGCAGGCCAAAAAGTCATTCTGCGTCTCCTCCGGCGGCTCGGCGATCAGCTCCATGCTGTCCGGCTCCGCGTGGGAGCGCTCAAATTTGGGGTAAAATTCCGGGTTCATGTAGGTTGTCTCCACCAGGGTGGTGTCCAAAACCCGGCAGTGCAGCCAGTAGATATTGTACCCCGGCACGGTCTTGACGGTGTCCAGCCGCTCCTCCGGCAGGTAGAGCCGGTAGACGGCCATGTCCTCCCCGGCGGAGGCGATGAAGAACACCGCGTCCCGGGCCGCCAGGGTCAGCTCCCGCACATTTTCCCCGGTAAAAAGGGTCTTAGTCTTTCCGGTCAGCAGCTCCACCTCCAGGACCTCCGTACCCGTGGCGCAATAGGCGGCCACCCCGTTGCTGGCCCAGTTCTCCCCGGTCAGCCCGGCGGAATCCGGCACGGTGTAGACAGCCTCCCCCTTTTCGGAGAGGACCTGGAGCCCCGCCTCCGTCTTGGCTACATGGAAGGTTCCGCCGGGGGCGGTCCAGGCGTTATTCTCCCCCGCCGCCCGAGGCCGGGAGAAAAACTCCTCATAGGACAGCCGCTGCCATTCCTCCGGGGCCCATGCCGGGCTTCCGGCGTCCGCCGGCGTCAGCGCCGCCTGGCAGCCTGACAGCAGCAGGCAAAATGTCAAGAAAACAGCACAAATGCGTTTCATCTTCCGTCTCCTTTCTATCGGGGTAGGCTCCTCATTCATATTGGCCGTACATCCATCCCTGGGCCTGCTCCGCCGGCAGGTGATACCAGAAGGCGTTCCCCTCTCCGTCCCAGTGGACATACATGGCAAGTACCATCTCCCGGCCGTTTTCGTCGGTATAGAACAGCCGCACCGCGCGATTCTGGCACAGATACTCTCCGCCGGTGAAGGTAACGCCCTTGGGCGCCTGGGCGGCGGCGGGAATGTAGTAGCAGTCCGTCTCCTCTAGATAGATCAGCGCATCAAGACCCGACGTGGTACCCAGATATTGGTTCAAAACCGCCCGGGCCTTCCCCGCCGGCAGGCGGAAATACTCCTTGCCGGCAAGATCCACCTGGCTGCCCAGCAAATACCGCTCCACATTGGTCAGCGGTCCCTCCTCGGGAAAGCCGCCGGCAAGAAACTGCTCCGCGGGCGCCTCCTCGGGACCGTCAAAGGTCCCAGAAAGGGCGGCGGCGTAGTAATTCGGCTGCTGGAGGGCGTAGGGGTCCTCCACGACGGTGAAGAGCGCCTGGTAGGACGCCAGCTCCTCCTCTGTCAGGGGGATCACCGTCTGGAAGGAGGCGTCCAGCCCGCTTTTCTCCAGGCCCACGGGCCAGTTGTAATCCGCCGGGGAATAATTCAGCGCCTCCGGAGAAAAGTGGTCGTGGGTATTGTCCCCGGTGCCGAAATAGCAGTTGTCCAGAACGCCGAAGGCGTCCTCCGTCTCCCCGGTCAGTGTGTCCAGACTCCGGCGAATCAGGGGCCGGACGCCGGAATCGAACTGTACCGCCCAGCACAGCAGCAAGGTCCCATTCTCCCACTCCGGGGCGGCCTGGTTTTCGGCGGTAAAGGCCCGGGCCATTTCCGGCGCTAAGAACGCCTCGCTCTGCCGGATGGGACCGGCGGCGTCCGCCATGGTTTGCAGCAGCAGGGGGTAAAAATCCGGGTTCATGTACCGCAGCTCCACCAGGGCGGAGTCCTCCACCTGGTAGCTCAGCCAGTGTTCATTATATCCCGGCAGGGCGGCCACAGTGTCCAGCCGCTCCTCCGGCAGGTACAGCCGCAGCAGGGAGACCTCCTCCCCCGTCTCGGCCAGGAAGAAGAGCAGGTCCTGTCCCGCCAGGGTCAGTTCCCGTACCTTCTCCCCGGAGAAAAGGGTCCTGGTCTTGCCGGTTTTCAGCTCCAGCTCCAGGACCTCCCGGCCGTCCCGAACGCCGTAGGCGCGGCGTCCGTTGGAGGCCCAGGTTATTTCCGCCAGCTCCTCGCTGTCGGGCACCTGATACACCGGGACCGCCTCGGCAGATCCCGAATTGATCATCTGCACCTCCAGGCCGTTTTCGGTACCCACTAAATTGAAGGTCGCGCCGGGCCTGCTGGGGGAGGTCCATCCCCAGGAAGGCTCCGCCGCCCGGGGCCGGGAAAAATATTCGTCATAGGATAGCTGCGTCCAGCTCTCCGGGGCCCAATCCACATCCTCATCGCTGGACTCCGGCGGCTGGGAGGAACCCGAACCGGTGGGGGTTTTGCCATCCGTTCCGGCGGGCTCCGCTATCTGGCACCCCACGAGGGTCAGCGCGACCAGAATCATCATGGCAATCCATCTTTTCATATCTGCTCCCTCCTGAATGCTGAATTGGTACAAGTATACCATGCAAGGGGTTTTTTGTCAATACCAACAAAAAATTTAACAAAATTCATGCAAAATTCACACATCCTTCCGAAAGCCCCAGGGTATATCGGGAAATATTGACTTCTAAGGCCGAACGTGCTATAATATTGCATTATAGAAAAATAAGAGGTTTTTATGAACGTCCTCATTTTGAGCTGTCACACCGGGGACGGGCACAACAGCGCCGCCCTGGCCATCGCGGAGGCCCTGACTGCCCAGGGGGCGCAGTGGGAGCTGGCGGACCCGGTGGCTTTTAAAAGCGAGCGGGCGCGGCGGTTTGTGGCAGGATTTTATACCGGCATGGTCCGGAAGGTCCCCCTGGCCTTCGGCGCGCTGTACAAGGTGGGCCGGATCTACAGCAATACCGGCGTCACCTCGCCGGTGTACTACGCCAACGCCACCTACGCCGGCCGCCTCTATGATTATATTCGGGAACAGGGATTCGACGCGGTGATCTCCACCCACCTGTACGGGATGGAGGCCATGACCGCCGTTCACAACCGGTACGACGCCGCCTTCCCCAGCTACGGGGTGATGACGGACTATACCAGCATCCCCTTCTTTTCCGAGACGGTGCTGGCCGGTTACTTTGTGGCCCGGTGCGGCATTGCCGGGGATCTGCGCAGCGTCCACATCCCGCCGGAGCGGATTTTCGAGACGGGCATCCCCGTGGGACGGAAATTCCGCCGCCGGGTGCCCCGGGCGGAGGCCCGGGAGCGACTAGGCATCCCCCAGGAGGAGCGAATGGTGCTGGTGATGACCGGGGGCGTGGGCTGTGAAAATATGGTGAGCCTGTGCGGCCTGCTGGCCCGGGGCCCGGGCCGGACCTACCTGCTGACGGGGCGGAACCAGTCCCTTCGGGAGCGGGTGGAGGGCCGCTTCGGAAGCAGCGTGGTGACCCTGGGCTTCACGGACCAGGTCAATCTGTATATGAACGCGGCGGACGTGCTGATCACCAAGCCCGGCGGCCTTTCCTCCACAGAGGCGGCGGTGGCGGAGGTGCCCATCGTCCACTTTAAGGCCATCCCTGGATGCGAGACCTGCAACGCGGAATTTTTCTCCAAGCGGGGTATGTCCTACTGGGCCAAATCCGACGCCGAGGCGGCGGAGGCAGCCTGGGGGCTGGCTTCGGACCCAGCTCGGGCGGAGGCCATGCGCCAAGCCCAGCGCCTCTGGATCCAGCCCGACGCCGCGGATGAGATCGTAAAGAAGGTGTTGGAAGGATGAATCGGGAATATCCGCTTTGGGCGGCCCTGGTGGTGGGCGGCTTCTTCCTGGGCAGCGTCATGTTCTGCTATCTGCTGCCCAAGCTCCTGCTGAATAAGGACATCTGCGCCGAGCACCCAGACCACAATCCCGGCGCGGCCAATGTGTTCCTGTCCTGCGGGGTGGAGATGGGAATTCTGTGCCTGTTTCTGGACATCGCCAAGGGATTCGTGCCGGTGTGGATCGCCCTGCGGCGCTTAGGGACGGACAACCTATGGTTTTCCGCCGTCATGGCGGCCCCGGTGCTGGGCCACGCCATCGCGCCGCTGAACCATATGCGGGGCGGCAAGTGCATCGCCACCTCCTTCGGCGTGCTGCTGGCGCTGATGCCGGTAAGCAACGTGGTGTTTGTGCTGGCGGCGCTGTACATCCTGTTTTCCACCCTGGTAAAGCTCAATCCCCATTCCAAGCGGAGTATTGTTACCTTCGGCCTGTTCACCCTGATCAGCGTGCCGCTCTTGCTGCTGGGGCACAAGGACTTCATCGCCGTGGGCTGCGTGGCCATCTCCCTGACGGTGATCTACCGGCACCGGGTCGCGCCGGATGCCGTGGAGGAGCCCCAGTCCGTGGATACGGCGCCAGATTCCCAGCCCGCCGAGCGGAAGAAATAAAGAAACTGGCCGCCCTTGGCTCCAAGGGCGGCCAGTTCGTATAATGAAGGCTGCCGCTGCCTCCCGGCAATTCCGGGAGGCAGCGCGTTCCTTATTCGGACTTTTCTCCGGCGGCGTCTTCTCCGGCATCGTTTACCGCTTTAAGGCCCGCCTTCAGCAGCTTCATCAGCCAGGGTGGAATTTTGGAACCCATGGCGGCGGCGTTTTCCAGGATGCTGCCGGTCTCCGTCAAAATATACCACGCCAGCACCAGGGGCAATATCAGCTCCGGCCAGGTAAAGTCGGGGATATTGGCGCAGATCACCCCCATAACGGCGTCGGCGGAGGCGGCCACCGCCACCACCGCAATGGTGCCACCCTTGTGCCAAAGCCCCTCCCGGGCCGCCGCGCTGCTCCACCGGCCGGATTTCAGGGCGGCGGCGGAGCCGGTCAGATAGTCCAGGGCCATCACCGCCACCCACACCAGGGCCATGATCCCCTTCCACCCCAGTATGGTCCCCAGGGCGGAGAAGAAAGCCGTCAGAGCGACTTTCCAGCGCGTCATCTGTTCGTTCATGGTTTTCCCTCCGTTTTTCGTTATTCCAGACCGACGACCGTTGTAAAAACTTGGGAGTTCAAATTTGAAAGTATTCTACGCCTTATACAAAACTCATCGTCTTCCACGCGCTCCAACTTCCCGCGGTCTTGCTGCGAACTTTGCATTGCGGTGTTGCTGTATCATTGCCAAACGCCATTTGAAAACCATAGCCATTTCCCGCATCGATATTTAATAATATAAAAGAATGAAAAGGTTTATTTTCCGGTAAATCGGCTGTATATGGTATAAAAAAGAAACCGCTATGTAAAGTATTATAGTTTTGGGTGCTTTCAACATTTATTGCAATCGCGTTTGTAGCTGTGTCGGCCGTCAGGGCGTGATTTGCTTGCGTCGCTGCTGCCGCGTTTGTAGCTGCATCGGCTGTCAGGGCATGATTTGCTTGCGTCGCTGTTGCAGCGTTTCCACCAAACCAACTTTTGGCTGCGTCTCGATTTAAAGTGAGAGGAAC